>JAGGUG010000008.1 GCA_021158625.1 Candidatus Omnitrophota bacterium
CAGAGGTTCTTTACCGATATTTCTTTGAAGCTTGCAAATGCCGGTATTGTCCACGAGGAATACCAATGGACAAATCTCCCCTTAAATATTGGTCGGGTTCCCAACAATGTCTATGTTATTGCCCACGGAGCAAAAGAGGTGAAGCCAATCAAGAATGCTAAACAAAAATTAGGTTTGGAAGGTAAAAAGGTAGTAGGAATAATTGGTTGGTGGGAGCCCAACAAGGGAATTGAAAGGTTGGTTAGATTGTGGGATGAAATGGCTGAGAAGATGGGCGAGGATGTCTATTTGGTGGTTGCTGGAGATGCCCGTCTGGGTTCAGCCGGAGGGCAGATAACCAAACCAAGAGTGCTGAAGGCAATTGATGAATCTAAATACAAAGATAGAATAAAGGTAATAATGGGGAGTTTTACTCCTCAGAGATATGACCAGATTCTTTCCGCTTTTGACCTTTTAGTTCTTCCTTATAGTCAGGCCTCCCAATCAGGGAATCTGGCGCACTCCTTTGCCTTAGGTGTGCCGGCAATAGTGACTGCCCTGGAGGGATTAAAATCCCAGATAGAAGAAAGTGAAGCAGGGATTGCTGTCCCACCGGACAACGATTATGAACTTGAGCGGGCAATTGTCGGATTGATGGGAAATGATGAACTGCGCAGGCACTATGCCGAGCAGGCCCAGAAGTATGTAACCAATGAGATAAAGTGGTCAATTACGGCGGTGAAGCACTTAAGGATTTACGAATATGCCAAGGAGGAGATGCACAAGGAACTGGAAATAAGAATGACCGATAGGCGGGTACACCTGTAGGAAATCACCAGTTTCCAGTTACCAGTCTCCAGTGCTTTTTTCTGGTGACTTGGAGACTGGTGACCTGGTGACCTTTTTTATGGATTTCAAAGGAATTAAAACTCTGGAAGAGAGTATTCATAAGCCGCGGGTAATCTATGTAAGTACCTATCCTCCCCGCGAATGCGGCATCGCTACCTTTACCAGAGACCTAACCAATGCCTTAGATAGATTTAATCCTCTAATAAAATCAGAGTTAATAGCAATCAACGACAATGGAGCAAGTTATAGTTATGGTCCAAAGGTAGTATTTCAGATTGCTCAAAATGATAAAGAGAGTTATGCTGCCGCTGCCGATTTTATAAATAAGTCGCGCTCTAAAATTGTTAATATCCAGCATGAATTCGGTATCTTCGGAGGAGAGGATGGAGAATTTATCATTGACTTCTTAGAATTGATTAAGAAGCCAGTGGTGACTACCTTGCATACCCTTATGCCCTCGCCTACAGAAAGAAGGAGAAAAATTATTACGGCTATTGCCGAGAAAGGTTTGATAGTAGTAATGACCGAGGCAGCTAAACGGATATTGAAAGAGGTATATAAAGTTAGCGATAACAAGATAACTATTATTCCCCACGGTGCGCCTTTTGTTCATCTTCGTCCTTCATCTTCTGCTAAGAGCGACTTAGGGTTAAAAGGTAAGATAGTCCTTTCTACGGTTGGTTTAATCAATGAAAATAAAGGGATTGAGTATGTTCTTTCTGCTCTCCCTTGCCTTATTGCTAAATACCCCAATCTTATTTATTGCATAATCGGAGAGACTCATCCCCAGGTGCGAAGAAGAGAAGGAGAAAAATACCGCCAATTTTTAGAAGGGAAGATAAGGGAGTTAAATTTGGAGGGTTATGTTCGATTTGAGAATAGGTATCTCTCTCTGGAAGAATTACTGCGTTATCTGATAGCCACCGATATTTATCTAACCCCTTATCTTGGAGAAGACCAGATTGCCAGTGGAACATTGACCTATGCCTTAGCCTGCGGCAAGGCGATAATTTCTACTCCTTATCTCTATGCTAAAGAGGTCCTTTCTTATGGTGAGCGGGGTCTATTAACAAAGTTTAGGGACCCTGAATCTTTAGCCGAGAATATCGAGTCTCTTTTAGATAATCCAAGGGTTAAAAAAAATCTGGAGAGAGAAGCATATAAATATGGGCAGAACCTGATTTGGCCACGGGTAGCAAAGGGCTATTTAAACCTTTTTTATCACCTTGCGCTGGAGAAGAAGAAAGGGAGACAGCCTATTTTCTTCAAGAAGAAAAAACCGCCTCTAAAGATTACCTATCTGGAGATGCTCACTGATAATATTGGGGTGGTTCAACACGCCCTGTACTCTGTGCAAAATAGAGCCACAGGTTATACCCTTGATGATAATGCCCGGGCCCTGATTTTTGCGGCGCGTTATTATAGCCATTATCACGATGAGAAGAGCCTGAGATTAGTGAACACTTATCTAAGTTTTCTTTACTTTAGCCAAAAAGCAAATGGTAATTTTTATACCCTGATGGACCACAACAAAAACTTTTTAGAGAGCGGAGAGGTGGAGCAAGATGCCTATGGAAGGGCACTCTGGGCTTCAGGGATTACCGTTTCTTCCAATCTCCACGATAATCTAAAAGCCACGGCTAAACATATCTTTGATAATGCCCTTAAAAATATAGATACGCTCAGATTCCCGCGGGCCAGGGCATTTGCTATTATCGGGCTTTATTATTACCAAAAGGCTTATCCTGAAGCAAGAGGCATTCAGGAGAAGATAGAGAAATTAGCCGACTTCTTAGTTGAGAGCTTTTATAAACACTCTTTACCTTCTCCCAATTCCGAAGGAAGAAATTGGAAGTGGTTTGAGGATAAAATTACCTATTCTAACGGTCGTCTGCCCGAAGCATTATTTTTGGCTTATAAAATAACCAACAATAAAACTTACCTGAAAGTAGCCGAAGAGTCGCTTTCTTTTCTGAGCGATTTATTGATTATGAATGGGCAGTTGGTGCTTATCGGAAATAAAGGCTGGTGCCAGAAGGAGGATTATCTTGCCACGGGTAAGCGACCTCTCTATGACCAACAACCTGTAGATGCAGATAGTATGGTAGAGGTTTATTTACGGGCATATCAGATAACTCGGGAGGAAGATTATTATAAAAAGGCATTATTATCCTTCAGTTGGTTTTTGGGAGAAAATACAAAAAAGGAGTGGCTTTACGATAGGATAACCGGGGGGTGCTTTGACGGCTTAACCGAGGATGGGCTAAATCTAAATCAAGGAGCAGAGTCAACTATTGCTTATCTTATGGCTCGCCTTTGCTTGGAGAGTAGATGGTGAGAAAACAATCTACAGTTGGCAGTAGGCAGTATGCAGTAGGCAAACGGAAAATAAAAGTTGCCAATTGCCTACTGTCTTCTGTCTTCTGTCTTCTGTTTCTGACTGCTTGCAGTTCAGAGAAAGAGATAACAGAGCAAGTTTCACCAATAGAGAAAACAGGGCAGAAAGAAGTATCTGAAGTAGAGGAAATCTCGCCGGGCGAACCTGCCAAGGAGGCGGACGAAGCGGGGATGCGTAAGTTTTCTCTTGCCAGTCGGACCGCTGAGGGGAAAAAAGAATGGGAAATAACGGGCGATAAAGCCGTTTTTCTTCCTGACGATAGAATTAAATTAGACAATGTCCGAGCCGAAACTTCGCGCAATGAGAATACCCTGGTGATGACATCAAAGCAGGGTTTTTTTGATAGAAAGAACAAGGATGTGCGCTTGGAAGGGGATGTTAAAGGTGTTTTTGTCCAGAAAAAAAACATAACCACGGTTACCTGTGATGGCCCTTTAGAGATAGATAATCTAAAAAAGAAAGCAACCTTTGAGGAGAATGTTGTCGTTTGCAGTGAAGAAGGTAAGATTTTCGCTGATAAAATAGAAATTTTTTTTAACGAAGAGGATAAAAGGGTTATTAAGATTGTTGCCACTGGCAGTGTTCGAATAGAGAAGGAAGGAAACAAGAGTTATAGTGAGAAAGCAGTCTATTTTGTTGAGCAAGAGAAGATTGTTTTAACGGGCAGCCCCCGAGTGGAGATAATTAGCACTGATGTCACTGATATTAAACACTGATGTCACTGATAATTCGTCAGGGTAATCAGTGGGGGATTTTCGTCAGTGTAATCAGTAATACAGAAATGGACAAAAGAAAAAGGGAGAGATTTAGAAAACTCCTTTTGAAAGAAAAAGAAAAGATTTCAGGGGAAATAGAGAGCTTAAAAAGCGACTCGAACCCCGAACAAAAAGAGCTTGCCGGTAGGTCTTCTGGATATGCCTATCATTTAGCTGATCTAGCTAGCGATAGTTACAACCGGGAGCTTAATCTAAACCTCGCTTCCGATGAGGAGAAGATTCTTTATCAGATAGATAGAGCCCTAAGGAAGATAGAAAAAGGTGATTATGGAAAATGCGAAAACTGTGGGAAAAAGATAAATGAGGAGCGTCTAAAAACAATTCCTTATGCTCAGCTTTGTATTCGATGTCAAGAGAGAGAAGAGAAAAGTCAATAACTCTTTGCCTAATTGTTCTACTGATTCTTGTAGACCAACTCAGCAAATTCTTCGTTCATTTTGCCTTAAATGGACTTCCTCAGCAGTCTTTCCCCATAATCAAGAATTTTTTCCATCTCACTCTCGTCCAGAATAAAGGAACTGCCTTTGGTCTCCTGAGGAATCAATCCTTCTTTTTTATTCTTGTTTCTTTTGTGGCGGTAATTTTAATCTCCCATTTTTTATTTTTTAAAAAAGAGAGAGATAAGCGTTTAAGAATTCCTCTCTGTTTGATTTTAGCAGGGGCGGCAGGGAATCTAATTGATAGACTAGTATTTGGTTTTGTGATTGATTTCTTGGACTTTCGTATCTGGCCGGTGTTCAACTTCGCCGATTCTTTCATCTGTGTGGGGGTAGGGTTAATAGTGGTGCGGACTATACGCCACACCTGCTTGTCAGATGGCGGGCAGGCGCCGCACGCTTAGCATTAAGAAAGTGAAATATAATTTTATTGTTTCTGGGGAAGAAAAAGGTGAGCGATTAGATATTTACCTGCACAACAAACTTTTAGACAAAAGAATCTCCCGTTCTCAGATTCAAAAGTTAATCAAAGATAAAAAAGTTTTGGTCAATGGAACTGCCAAAACCGAGTGCCACTATAAAGTTAAACAAAGAGAAGAAGTGGTTCTTTTAGAGAGCGTATTCTCTTACCCTGATTTAATAAAGCCCGAAGCCTTACCCTTAGATATAGTTTATGAGGATGAAAAGTTGATAGTGGTCAATAAGCCAGCCGGCATGGTTGTCTATCCAGCTGCCGGAAATCGTTCGGGGACATTGTTGCAAGGATTGCTCGCTCATTGCCGGAATCTCTCTACAATAAATCCGCAAAGGCCGGGAATTGTCCACCGCTTGGATAAAGATACCTCCGGGCTTTTGGTGGCAGCAAAAGACAATCAAACCCATCAGAATTTAGCCGCTCAATTTAAAAACCGGAAGGTTCTCCGCAAATATACTATTTTAGTGAAAGGAGTGGTGCGTTTTGACGAAGGAGTTATTGAGCAGCCGATTGGAAGGGACCCTAAAAACCGTCAGAAAATGGCGGTGGTTGCCAGCGGCAGAGAAGCAATAACCTTTTATAAAGTCATTCAGCGCTATAGTACCCATACTCTTTTAGAATTAGATTTAAAAACAGGGAGAACCCACCAGATAAGGGTGCATTTTGCTTATCTGGGTTATCCGGTAGCAGGAGACAAAACCTACGGAGGTAGAGCAAAAGATATGCTTATCTCCCGTCAGGCTGTCCATTCCAGCGAATTAGGATTTTATCATCC
>JAGGUG010000005.1 GCA_021158625.1 Candidatus Omnitrophota bacterium
CAGACTGAAATCTATACAATTACTCCTCGTGGTAAGTGCCCCGATAGAAATCTGCTCTATACCTGTTTGGGCAATCTCTCGAACATTCTCTAAATTTATTCCTCCGGAAACCTCCAGTGGCGGAGAATTACTGCCCGTTATCTTCCTCCTGAGTTCTACCGCCTTTCTTATATTTTCAGTATTCATATTGTCAAGCATAATTATATCCGGCTTTCCCTCCAAGGCTTGCTTAAACTCTTCTAAATTACTCACCTCTATTTCTATTTTTTTTCTTGTTTTTTTCTTTATTTCTTCTATCATTCCTTTTAAGCCTGTAGCCTGTAGCTTGTAGCTTATAGCTTGTATATGGTTATCTTTAATCAATATCATCTCATCCAAACCAAAACGGTGATTACACCCACCCCCAACCCGCACGGCATATTTTTCTAATTCTCGTAAATTAGGGGTTGTCTTGCGAGTATCCATAATCTTGACTTCATAACCCTCTGTTTCTTTTACAAACCTATGAGTAAGAGTAGCAATACCCGATAAGCGGCTCAGAAAATTCAGCACTACCCTCTCGGCGGTCAATATTGGTCTTAAAATTCCCTCCACCTCAGCAACTATCTCGTTTTCTTTAAAAGCGTCTCCATCCTTTTTAAAGGCTCTGAATTGCAAAGAGGAATTTAGGGTCTTAAACACCTTCTCGGCAACCTCAAGCCCAGCGATTATCCCCTCTTCTTTAGCAATAATAATCGCTCTTCCTTTTAATCCCCGAGGGATTAAAAGCTCAGCGGTAATATCCCCCTTGCCAATATCCTCTTTTAATGCTCTTTTTATGATTTTTATCACCTGCATACTATAATCCTACCAAAAATTAACCAAATCTGCAAACAGATGCTCTCAAATCTGCCCGAGCATAGCAAAAATTTTCTCCCTTTCTTGCTTTAATTTCTCCCTTGCCTCTTTTGTCTTTTGAACAACTTCTCTCGGCGCCTTTTGCAAAAAGTCCTTGTCCTCTAATTTCTGAGAGAGGCGCTCTAATTCTTTATCCAATTCCTCTATTTTTCTTGCCAAACGCTTCTTCCCCTTGGAAAGGTCAATGTTCTTTAAAAGAAGATAAACCTCACTTTTCTGAACTACTGTTGAGATTGCTTTTTTCGGCTTTGTGGTTTGGTAATCAATATTTTCTATATGGGTTAATTGAGAAAGGTAATTAGAATACCTCTCTAATCTCTTAGGAAAATGAACTAAGACCAACTTAACCTCTTTAAAATTCTTTACACTCAACTCCGCACATAGATTTCGGATTGCCTGAATTATCTCAATAAGCAGTTCCATATCTTCTTCGGCTTTTTTATCCATCAACTTCTCATCTGCTTTGGGCCATTCAGCCACCATAATGCTTTCAGCCTGCAGGCTTTCTGGTTTTTCTTTCTGTTTCCTCTCTTTTCTCCTCTGTCCTCTGATTCGCTGCCAGATTTCCTCGCTGATAAATGGCATAAACGGATGGAGTAGTCGCATTGAGGTTTCTAAAATATGGTAGAGAACGGCTTGGGCAATCTCACTGCGCTCCAGGCTCCAGGCTGCAGGTCCCAAGCCTTCTGTCTTCTGGCTTGGAGCTTGGAGTTTGGAGTTTGAAGCTTGAGATGGCTTTGCCAGTTCAATATACCAATCGCAGAATTGATGCCAGAAGAATTCATAAATCTTGCTTTCCGCCTCCTGAAATCTATAATTTTCTAAACACCTATTTACCTCCTTGATTGTCTGATTGAGACGACTCAAAATCCATCTTTCTTTGAGCTCTAAATCTGCTGACCCGGCAAAAACTATGGAGGGTAGCCCTCCATAGTTAGCTTCCCAGTTTTGCAGTATGTAGCGGGAAGCATTCCAAACTTTGTTGGCAAAATTTCTCCCTACAGCAAACTTCTGTTTAGAAAGAAAAATATCCTGGCCGGTTGCGCTAATAAAAACAATGCTAAAACGCAGGGCATCGCTACCGACTTCTTTTATTATCTCTAAGGGGTCAATAGCATTGCCTAAGGATTTAGACATCTTCTTGCCCGAAGCATCCCGAACCGTGCCATGAATATAGACATCTTTAAAGGGGATTTTGCCCATAAATTTCATCCCGGCCATAATCATCCGGGCAACCCAAAAGAAGATAATCTCCGGGGCCGTGACCAATGTGGAAGTAGGATAGAAATAATCTAGGTCCGATATTTCCCTTTGCTCTTTGCTCTTTGCTCTTTGCTCTTTCTCGCCCGGCCAGCCGAGTGTAGAGAACGGCCAGAGCCAGGAGGAAAACCAGGTATCCAGAACATCCTCATCCTGATAAATCTCGCTTGAGCCACAATAAGGACATCTCTCCGGTTTTGTCTTTGCTACAATAATTCCTCTTTGTTTTGGAAATTGGGATTTCCGCTTGCCTGTCTCTCTTAAACATTCTCTACAATAATAGACAGGCAAGCGGTGTCCCCACCATATCTGTCGAGAAATGCACCAATCTCTTATATTCTCCATCCAATTGAGATAGACTTTTGTCCAGCGAGGAGGATAAAACTTTATCTCTCCTTTCTTAACCACCTCAATCGCCTTCTTTGCCAACGGCTTCATCCGCACAAACCACTGGCGAGAAAGATAGGGTTCTATCATTGTGTGACAACGGTAGCAGTGCTCTACGGAGTGCAGATGTGGTTCTATTTTTAGTAATAATTTTCGCTCTTTTAAATCCTCTATTAGCGCCTCCCGTGCTTCAAAGCGGTCCATACCCTCATAGTCTTCTCCCGCATTTGCGTTCATAGTTCCGTCAGGATTCATACAAAAAACTCCGGGCAAGTTATGCCTGCGGGCAATATCAAAATCGTTGGCATCGTGAAAAGGGGTGATCTTAACCACCCCTGTTCCAAAATTAGGGTCAACTTCGCTGTCTTCAATAATCTCTATCTCGCGCCCGACGATGGGCAAAATAGCCTTTCTACTCAATAGATGCTTAAAGCGTTTATCTGAGGGATTAACGGCTATAGCCGTATCTCCAAACATTGTCTCCGGTCTGGTGGTAGCAACAACAACAAAATCGGGTTGCGAGTTCCCTTTGTCCTTTGTCCTTTGTCTTTTGTCCTCTTTTAGAGGATACTTTATATAATACAGTTTTCCCTCTATTTCTTTATGCGGCGCTTCTTCGTCGCTCAAAGCCGTCTGACAACGCGGACACCAGTTAACAATATAATTGCCCCGATAGATAAGCCCCTCTTCATACAACCTTATAAAAACCTCCTGGACAGCAGCGGAGAGCCCCTTATCCATTGTAAATCTTTCTCTTGACCAATCGCAGGAACAACCCAATCTCTTTAACTGATTGATAATTGTAGAGCCGTGCTCCTCTTTCCATCTCCATACCTCCTGGATAAACCTCTCTCTGCCCAAATCCTGCCTTTTTAGCCCTTTTTTGGAGAGCATTCTTTCTACTACATTCTGGGTAGCAATTCCGGCGTGGTCTGTTCCCGGCAGCCAAAGCGTAGGAATGCCCTGCATTCTTTTCCAGCGGATTAGGATATCCTGCAAGACATTATTTAAGGCGTGCCCCATGTGCAAGACACCGGTGACATTGGGCGGAGGGATAACAATTGTATATGGCTTTTTCTTTACATCTATTTCAGGAGTAAAATAACCCTGCTCTTCCCAATAGTTATACCACTTCTCTTCGGTTTC
>JAGGUG010000078.1 GCA_021158625.1 Candidatus Omnitrophota bacterium
ATTAATCAAGTTTGTCTCGTGATTATCAACCAACCTTCTTTGCTGAGTCTGAGCAGGCTTTTTAGCCCGAACTACCACTTGCGGTAGTTCAATTCCCTTCAGTTCAGAAGCGAGAGAACCTTTTATCCTTGTTATCTCATCAGAGAGTTCCTTAGCCGACCTCACCTCGCTTATTTTTTTCAAACTTTGCCTGAATAGTTCAACTATACTAACTACCTGCCTTTTGAGCCTTTGCTTATCTCTTTGAGCAACCTCTAAACTCTGCTTGAGTTCACTTAACTGCTTCTCTAAAGAAAACTTCTCTTTCTCCTGGGCAAGCAGTTTTTTAGTTAATGCCTGCACCAACTCTTCTTTCTCTTTTTCCCAATTCTTTTGGGCAAGAGTTAGGCGGGTTTTTTCTTCCAAAATTTTAGCCAGGAACGGCTCAGAACGCAAATTCTCGAGCTCTTTCTTCAACACTATCTTCTCGCCGATAATCTTCTTCAGTTGCTTGCTGAGCGACTCCTGTTTAGCAAGCGCAGATTGATATCTTCGCTCTAAGGTTTTGTATTCCTTTTCTTTGTGCTTGATATCCTGAGAAATCCTTTTTATTTCCGCCTCTAAACCCTCCTTTTCTGCCTTTAACTTTTCTTTCTCGGCAGTAAGCACTCTGATTTCATTCTCTGAAGCAGATAATCTCTTATTTAATCTATCTCTCTCGGCAGTAAAATTTTGCTTTGCCCGGATATATTCATCTTCGATTTTTTCCTTCTGAGTAAAGAAAAGATAAGCCACCCCTCCTGTTGCAAGCCATAAAAAAATAATTAAAAAGAAAAAGATTTTATTTTTTGTATTCATAAATGCTTGATTACAGCGATTAAGAAACGATTACAGCGATGCCCTTGCGAGCACAGATTGGCGAATAAAGTGAGACAATCTTATAATAATGGACTATGTCTTATTTGTCAAGCAATAACAGGCTACAACCTTCAGGCTGCAGGTTGTAAGCTCCAGGTTTCAAGTCTCAGTTTTTTAAGTTTCTTTGCTTTTAACCTGTATCTTGTGGCTTGGAGCTTGTGGCCTGCTCACCTCCGCAGTTCTACTGCCCTTCCAATAGTTGCTTCGTCTAAATACTCTAAACTGCTCCCTGTAGGAATCCCCTGAGAGAGACGAGTCAGTTTTATATTGAGTTTTAAATCTGCTATCTTCTTGCGTAAAAAGAAGGCCGTGCTTTCCCCCTCGGGGGTAAAGTTAGTAGCGATAATTACCTCTTTAATCTTGCCTGACCTCAGATAGGAAATTAATTTCCCTATCTTTAAATCCTCTGGGGCAATTCCCTGCAAGGGAGAAATCGCTCCCCAGAGGACATAATAGAGACCTTCATAAACACCGCTCTTTTCAATGGCCTCTATATCCCGAGGGTTTTCTACGACGCAAATTGTTGTTCGCTTGCGCGAGGGACTCCGACAAATAGAACAGAGCTCCGAATCGGATAAATTATTGCATATCCGGCAATGAAAAAGCTCTTTTTTTACTCTTTGGATAGATGAACTCAATTTTAAAACATCAGCAGAAGGCATCTCCAGAATATAAAAAGCAATCCTCTCAGCACTCTTCCGGCCAATGCCGGGCATCTTTTTTAATTCTTCAATCAAACTTTCTAATGCCTGGGGGTACATACCCTCCTCACTTCGTTCGTCGGAATTTCTAATTGCTCTAATTTCTAATCCTAATCAAATCCCAAATTTCTGATTGGACATTGAGATTTATTTAGGTCAATTAGACATTAGGTTAATTAGACATTTTCTCACACCATCCTTCCCTCAAATATCTCTATTGCTTTCTTAACAGAAGAAGGGAGAAAGTCATCTTTCTTGCTTTCTTTATTATCTTCTTTTTTATTATCTTCTACTAAGCAAAAGATAACCTTGACTTCCTTATTTAACTTCTCGCTGATGAGTCTTTCTATTATTTTCTTATTCTCTTTCCTTTCCAAATTCTGGCAATAAAAAGAAAAATCGGGTGAAAACCCTATCTTAATCTTATTCCCCTCGACAGAAATTATTTCTCCCTTGTGAAGAAAAGTACCTAAAGACATCCTCTCCCTCTGGACTGCGGTCAAACACTCGCTCCAGATTTCCTTTAACTCCCCTAAAAGGCAGTCTTTCTCTTCGGGTTGAGAGTTAGGGGGAGTATCTACCTGCCCCTTTGCTTCGGCAGGCGGGGGTTGCGAGGAGGAGGTTGCACCTGCCCGCCGAAGTCCGCCAGAGGCGGACGCAGGAGACGAAAGCACCTTGATCTTTTGTAAAATCTCCTCTATAGAAACAAAAGATTGTCTCTTTGCCAGTTTCAGAAATAGAAACTCGAGACAGAGTCTTTTATCCAGAGAGCCGCGCATTATCTCCTGGGTACGGCTAATGAGACTAAAGGCATAAAAGAGTTCAGATAAGCTGAATGCTTTACTTTGTCTCATTATCCTTTTTTTCTCTTCCTCGGAGAGTTCAATTAGATTGGATAGATCCTCCTTTGCCATCATCAGGTTGCGGAAATAGCGGGTGAGTTCTTTTATAAACTCTTCTAAATCCTTACCCTCCTTGAGCAGAGTATCAATTATGGTTAGTCCTTTCTCAACATCCTTTTCAATAATCGCCTCTCCAAAATTAAATAGGTGTTCCTCGCTCACTGTGCCCAAGAGAGAAATCACTTCTTTTTCGCTTATCTTCCCCTCGCAAAAGCTGATTAGTTGGTCTAACACAGACTCGCCATCACGCATACTCCCCTGGGCAAACCTGGCGATGGCAAACAGAGCCTTCTCCTCAATATCTACCTTTTCCAGCTGACTAATCCTCTTGAGCTGGCTTGCGACTTCGCGGTCAGTTATCCTTCTAAAATCGAAACGCTGACAGCGGGAAAGGATGGTTGAGGGAATCTTCTCCGGTTGGGTAGTAGCGAAGATGAATTTTATGTGCGGCGGCGGTTCCTCTAAGGTCTTGAGCAAAGCGTTGAACGCTTCCGGGGTAAGCATATGCACTTCATCAATAATATAAATCTTAAACCTCGCCTTGCTGGGGGCAAATTGAACATTCTCCCTTAGATTGCGAATCTCCTCAATGCGGCGATTAGAGGCTCCATCGATTTCCAAAACATCCATACTGATTCCCCGGGTTATCTCTCTGCAGAACACGCACTCCTGACAAGGCTCTGGCAGAGGACCTTTGATACAATTTAAAGCCTTGGCCAAAATTCGGGCAGTGCTTGTCTTCCCTACCCCCCGTGGGCCGGTAAAAAGATAGGAATGGGCAATGCGCTGAGTTAAAATTGCATTCTTTAAACTGCGAGTAATATGTTCCTGGCCAATAACCTCATCAAAATTCTGTGGCCGATATTTTCGGGCTAAGACTAAGTAGCTCATATGCTTCAGGCTACAGGCTTCACGCTTTAGATTTAACGGGTTTCGTCTATCGGTTTAGGTTTCGGTTGAGTATCGGTTTCGTCTTAATCAGCGAATTACGAATCTCTTACGAATTTACGAATAAAAACATTCGTATATTCGTATAGATTAGTAAATTCGTTGATGGTTTAACCGCAACCGTTCAACGCAACCTTCTTACTCGTGGCGTGTGGCGTGTGGCTTGTAGCCTATAATCTCCTCATCACCATCCCACTTAATAACTTAGGATAAAAGTATGTTGATTTGCGGGGTAAGGTCTTTCCTTTGCTGATTATCTTTTTTATCTCCTCTAATTTAAATGACTCGATAAAAAAAGCCACCCCTTTATGCTTCCGGGCTAATTCTATTGCCTCCTGGAGGCTATGCGTATATCTTATCCTTTCTTTCTCCTCTGAAGACTTTATCCCCAGAACCTTCTTTATTAATATGTTATGCAATAAGGCAAGGGGGTTATCTGAAAAAGAAGATTTAGGGGTTAACAGATAATAATGCCCCTGATAATAGATTTTTAGGGTTCGCGTTGGTCGCACGAAGCACGCCGTTGATTTGCCCAGCGAGCAAATCACGGCTCGGTGCTCGCCCTCGCTCTCTCGCTCACTTCGTTCGCTCGAACCGTGCCCGCTCGGGCTGCGCAACGGCTTCTTAGCGACACA
>JAGGUG010000048.1 GCA_021158625.1 Candidatus Omnitrophota bacterium
ATGTATTCCATAGGGCAACCACCTCCTTTCAGGCTTAAAATTATACCTTAGAGGTGGTTGCTTTAAAACAAAAATTTAACATTTTGTTTTAGTAATTAACATTAACATTTTGTTATTGTAACAACACCAATTTCAATAGGGTGCTTGACAGATTCAGCAATTTATGCTAAAGTATAGGCAGTCCCCGGGAGAAGATGGGACTTTTTATTTTATAAAAACAGCACAAATTAACAGGGTTTATCACTGTAGTCGTATTTTAACTTGTGCCCGTAAGGGCATAAGGGTATCGCCGTAATCATATTTTTATGAACCAAAAAGAATTATTAATTACCTTAGAGTATATTGAGAGGGAAAAAGGAATCAACCGCGAGGTGCTTATTCAAGCGCTGGAGTCAGCATTGGTTTCTGCCTCTCGCAAGATGTTTCCTGGTGATGCCAAGATTGAGGCAAAGGTTGACCCCCTAACTGGTGAAATAAAGATCTTCTGTGAGCAAAAAGAGGTTACCCCGCCTCAATTTGGGAGGATTGCCGCGCAGGTTGCCAAACAGGTTATTATCCAGAAGATTAGAGAAGCGGAGAAAGAGAATATTTATAAAGAGTTTAAGCAAAAAGAAAGAACAATTGTTAATGGCGAGGTTTATCGTTTTGAAGGAAGGAATGTTATTGTTAATCTGGGTAAAGTGGAGGCGTTGCTTCCTTTCCGCGAGCAGTCTCCTGTAGATAAATATATACAAGGTGAACGTCTAAGGGCCTATCTCCTGGAGGTTAACAGAAAAGGGAATATGCCCCAGCTAATCCTTTCTCGCAGTCATCCCCAATTTGTAAGTCAACTTTTCGAATTAGAGGTTCCCGAGATATACCAGGGTATTATAGAGATAAAAGGAGTAGCCCGCCAGGTCGGAGAGCGAACCAAGATCGCTGTTTTTTCTACAGATGATAAGGTGGACCCTGTGGGAGCATGTATAGGCATACGCGGGCAGCGGATTAAGGATGTTGTTCAGGAACTGCATCAGGAGAAGATTGATGTTATCCGTTGGGACGCTGACCCCCAGATATTTATCGCTAATGCCTTAAGTCCGGCAGAGGTTGTAAGTATAAAGATAGATGAAAAAGAAAAAAGAGCCGAGGTTTTCGTAAAGGATAAGGATTTATCTCTGGCTATCGGGAAACACGGCCAGAATGTTCGCCTGGCCTCCAAGTTAACAGATTGGACAATTGATGTTAGAGAAGCGGGCGCAAGAGAAAAAGAGATTTCTCTTAGTTCTATAAAGGGAATAGGAAAGAAAACCGAAGAGGCTTTGATTGCCGCTGGTTATTCTTTAGAAAAGATATCCACTGCTTCTCTGGAGGAGTTGACTAAAATCCCCGGTATCGGTAAGAAAACAGCAGAGAAGATACACGCCGCAACCCACACGCCTCAAGCCACAGGTCAGAAGACAAAAAGCCTGAAGCCTGCAGCTTGAAGCCTGCAGCTCGATAATGCGTATCCATCAATTAGCTAAAAAATTAAATTTAGACAGTAAGAAGATTATTAAGAAGTTAAAAGAACTTGGTGTAGAGGTAAAGAGCCATATGAGCTCTTTAGATGAAGACACGATTGAAATACTCAAAGAAGAGTTTAAAGGGAGTGTCTCTAAGAGAGAGAAAGAGAAGAAAATAAGGGTTCCTCTCACGGTGAGGGAATTAGCCGGCCTCCTCAATATCAAAGCTAATGAATTAATTAAAAAGTTAATGAAAGCAAATATTTTCGTTACTGTTAATCAACCCTTAGATAAGGCAAATCTAAGAGAGATCTTTGAGCATCTCAATTACCCGGGTAAGATAAAGATAATTGAAGAAGAGGAATTACCTGAGGAAGAGGAGGGAAAGCTAAGATTGGTTCCTCGTCCGCCAGTGGTTACTTTGATGGGGCATGTTGACCACGGAAAGACCTCTCTATTAGATACCATCCGCAATACCTATGTTGTGGGAAAAGAGAAGGGAGGAATTACTCAGCATATAGGTGCGTATAGAGTAATTTTGAAGAAGGGAACAATTACTTTTTTAGATACCCCCGGCCATCAGGCATTTACTGCTATGCGCGCCCGGGGAGCGAATGCCAGCGATATCGTTATCCTGGTTATTGCCGCTAATGAAGGAGTTAAACCTCAAACCATTGAGGCAATTGACCACGCCCGCGCCGCTAATGTCCCTATTGTAGTGGCTATAAATAAGATAGACTTGCCCGATGCTGATATAGAGGGTGTCAAAAAGGACTTGCAGAGATTAGATTTAACACCCGAAGAATGGGGTGGAAAGACAATAGTGGTAGGGGTCTCGGCAAAGACGAAGCAAGGGATTGACGAACTTTTAGAGATGCTTCTCTTAGAAGCCGAGATGTTAGAGTTAAAAGCTGATCCTTCTCGTTTAGCGCGGGGCGTGGTAATTGAAGGAATGATTTCTCCTCATCGAGGTATAGTAACTACTGTTTTGGTGCAGACAGGGACCTTAAAATTAGGAGATATCGTTGTCGTTGATTGTTATTATGGTAAAATCAAGGCAATAATTGATGACCAGGGGAGAGGAATAAAAGAGGCAGGGCCAGCGATGCCGGTAGAGATTTTAGGGCTTTCAGGACTTCCTCAGGCAGGCGATCCTTTTCGGGTAGTCCCTGATGAAAAGAAAGCGAAGCAGATTTGTTGGCTCAGGCAGGAAAGGAAAAGAAAAGAGAGGCTGACTCCTAAGCAAAAGATCACCCTGGAGAGTTTTTCTCAGCAGGTTGAACAGAAGAAGGCGAAAGAACTCAAGCTTATTGTGAAAGCGGATGTCCAGGGCTCTTTGGAGGCATTAGTAGAATCCTTAAACAAACTTTCTACTGATAAGATAAAAGTAAATATTATCCATCAAACGACCGGAGGGATAAACGAGTCTGATATTATTTTAGCCGCAGTTTCCAATGCTGTGGTTATTGGGTTTCATATCCGGGCGAGTTTAAAGGCGGAGGAACTGGCTCGTCAAGAGGGGGTAGAGATTAAACTCTATGATGTAATCTATGAGGCGATTGCTGATGTTAAAGCCTCTTTAGAAGGACTATTGGAACCGATAGTAAAAGAAATAGTTACTGGAAAAGCAGAGGTGCGTCAGCTATTTAAGGTTTCTAAGATAGGCACTGTTGCCGGTTGTTTTGTCCATAAGGGAAAGATAAACCGCAACGACCTTGTCCATTTGATTCGCAATGATATAGTTATCTACGAGGGGAGGATAAAGTCTCTAAAGAGATTTAAAGAGGATGTTAGAGAAGTAGAGCAGGGATTTGAGTGCGGGATTGGACTGCAGAATTATGATGATATCAAAGTAGGGGATTTTATTGAAACCTATAAGAAAGAGGAAATAGCCCAGAAGTTGGAGTGAGTGATAGATGGCAACTGATAAAAGGTGCTTGCGGGTAGCAGAGTTTATTCGTCAGGAGGCGGCGCGAGTTCTGCAGAGATTAGATAATTCTCACAACCAATTTTTTACAATTACCCGGGTGAAGGTAAAGAAAGATCTGAAGTCAGCGATAATCTATTTTAGCGTTTTGGGAGGCGAAGAGGAGAAAAATGAGACCCTGAGTTATTTAGAGGAGGTTTCCAGTTACCTGAGAAGAGAGATAGGAAAAGGGATGCACATAAGATATATTCCCGAGCTCTATTTTAGATTTGACCCTTCTATAGAGGGGAGTGCGCGGATTGCGGAGTTGCTGAAGATGGCAAAAAAGTAATTGTGTCAGCGTAGGGTTGGTTGCACGAAGCACGCCGTTGATTTGCCCAGCGAGCAAATCACGGCTCGGTGCTCGCCCTCGCTCTCTCGCTCACTTCGTTCGCTCGAACCGTGCCCGCTCGGGCTGCGCAACGGCTTCTTAGCGACACA
>JAGGUG010000022.1 GCA_021158625.1 Candidatus Omnitrophota bacterium
AATGTATTCCATAGGGCAACCACCTCCTTTCAGGCTTAAAATTATACCTTAGAGGTGGTTGCTTTAAAACAAAAATTTAACATTTTGTTTTAGTAATTAACATTAACATTTTGTTATTGTAACAACATGGGAAGTTTAACAGGGTTGACAAAAGTGTAAAATAGAGATATAATCGCTTGCATAAAGATGATTTTTTTGAAATACAGGTTTACTTTATTTATTGGTACAATCAGCATTAAAGCCGTCTAATCGATGCCTAAAATAAAAGTTGGTTTTGGTTATGATATTCATCCTTTTAAAAAAGGAAGAAAGCTAATTTTAGGCGGCGTCCAGGTTCCTTTTGAAAGAGGCTTAGAAGGACATTCAGATGGCGATGTGCTTTTGCATTCTATCTGTGATGCTTTATTAGGAGCAGCTAATTTAGGAGATATCGGCAAGCATTTCCCGAACAAAGATAAGAGATACAAGGACATTAGTAGTTTGAGGCTTTTGGGCGAGGTCAAAGAGCTCTTGCAGAAAAAAGAATTAGTTATTGAAAACATTGACAGCACTATAATTATTGAAGAGCCAAACCTCTCTTCTTTTAAGCAAAAAATGAAGGTAAATATTGCTCGAACATTAGAGGTATCTTCTTCTCAAATAAACATCAAAGCTACTACTAATGAAGGTCTGGGAGCAATTGGTAAAGGAGAGGGGATTGCCGCCTATGCAGTAGTATTGCTTAAAAAAGATGGATAGCAATTAACCCCCTTTACACTTCAGGTGTAAAGTTAAGATTAGAGGTATGATTCTAGCAATTATTTTAGCCTATTTATTTTTGCTCTTTATTGTTCTTGTTGTTCTTGTTTTAGTTATTGCTAACTTTCTATTTCAAAATGAAATAAAGGCTGCCCTTGAGCGCGACCCGGCAGCGCGCAGCCGCCTGGAGGTTCTGCTTACCTATTCTGGATTGCACGCCATTATCCTGCACCGCCTTGCGCATTGTCTCTACAAGAGAGATATCCCTTTTCTGCCACGGATTATTTCTCAACTAAACCGCCACCTTACGGGTATTGAAATTCACCCTGCGGTTCAGATTGGCAAAGGTTTTTTTATTGACCACGGGATGGGAGTAGTAATTGGCGAGACCACCGTTATCGGCGATAATGTAACCTTGTATCAGGGAGTGACTCTCGGAGGGACAGGTAAAGAAAAGGGAAAGCGGCACCCCACAATCGGCAATAATGTAGTCATCTCTGCTGGGGCAAAGGTATTAGGGAATATCAGTATCGGCGATAATGTAAATATCGGAGCAAATGCAGTGGTGATAAGGTCAGTGCCAGCTAACTGTACGGTAGTGGGCGTTCCAGGAAGAATAGCCCGAAAGGAGGGCAGACACATTCCCGGCATCAATTTAGACCACACCAATCTTCCTGATCCCTTAACGGAAAGATTAGAGAGACTGCAGCAGGAGATTGATACTGTGGAGAAACATCTAAAAGAGTGGAAGGGGAAGTAAAATCTCAATTGTTTTGAAATTTTAATTGATAGCGCCGTTAGCTCAATTAGGTAGAGCAGCGGACTCTTAATCCGTTGGTTGAAGGTTCGATTCCTTCACGGCGTACCAAATTTCGCCTTTGGCGAAATTTGATCCTGAGGAGCCGAAGGCGACGAAGGACCTTAAATATGTCCTTCAGACACTCCCATAGGTCGTGTCTTCAGGATCAAATTTTTCTTCGAAAAATTTGGCGGGTGTAGCTTAGTTGGCAGAGCGCAACCTTGCCAAGGTTGAGGTCGTGGGTTCGAGACCCATCACCCGCTCCATTTCTTTCTCGCGAAGCGAGAGCCGACGAGTGCCAAAAGCGAATGACGAGGATAAAAACATAGTTAACAAAAATGAAGGTTCAAACAAATAAAATAGCTCCCTGCAAGCAAGAAATAAAGGTAGATATCCCGCTTGGTAGATTAAACCGAAAGATAGATGAACTTTATCTCCAGCTTGGCAAAAGAGCTCAGATTGCCGGATTTAGAAAGGGCAGGGTTCCTCGTAATGTCTTGGAGATATATTATCAGCAGGAGGTAAAGAATAAAGCCGTAGGGGAAACAATATCCGATACTTATTTTGATATTGCCAGAGCGGCAGATTGGAGGCCCATAGGTCCACCCCAAATCTCTGAAGTTAAATTAGAAAAAGGCTATCTTCGTTTTCAGGCCATTGTGGAGATTTGGCCGGAAGTGAAATTGGGAAGATATAAAGGAATAGAATTGACGAGAAAAGAAAGAAAAGTCGGTGAGAACGACATCGAGGAGCAGTTAAAATTTTTACAGCAAATAAGGTATTCCTCTCAACAAAAAAGGGGAGAGGAAGAACAAGGAGAGGTCTTGCCTTTGGATGACAAATTCGCTCAGCAAATGGGCAAAAGTAGTTTAAAAGAACTTAAAGAGGCGATCCGAGAAGACCTGCTCCAAATAAGAAAGGAAGAAGCAGACAGAAAATTAGAGAGCGACCTTTTTGAAGAGCTTCTAAGGAACTCTGCACTTACCCTGCCGGATTCTCTAATACAAAGGCAAAAAGAAATTCTCTTGGAGAATATACAAAGCCGTCTTAAACAGCAAGGCATAGAAGAGGAAGATATCAATTACCGCCTTAAAGAATTAGAAGAATCTGTCGAGGATAGAGCAGTTAAGCAACTGAAACTCTTTTTTATCCTTCAAGAAATCGCTCGTCAGGAAAAAATTGAACTCAGCGAGCAAGAGTTAGATAAAAAAATTGACGAAATTGCCCGAGGTCTTAAAAAAGGATTTACGGAAATAAAAGAAGATTTAATCAAAAAAGGACTTATTGACCGTTTAAAAGAAGAGTTAAAAGAAAGGAAAATAGTTAATTTTTTAATCAAAGAAGCGAAGGTGAATGAGACTACAATTTAGGGAGGTTCATCCTGTTAAACCCGCAAAAAGGGGAGCCTTCGAGGCGAATTATTTAACAGGGTGAAAGCCGAAGCTAAATTGCATAGTTGAATTCCCCAGCACTAATTTTCTGCTGTGTCCTAAACCATCTGGTTTAGGGCTGTGCTTAAGCCTCTCTGAAAAATTAGTGGTGGGTTTAATGTGCACAGCAATCCAGCACTTTCAGAAAGTGCTGGATTGCGTGCTTATGAAGATGAGCTCATTAGTTCCCATGATAATTGAACAATCAGAGAGAGGAGAAAGAGCCTATGATATTTATTCGCGCTTGCTTAAAGATAGAATTATCTTTATCGGCAGCGTGATAGATGATGATATTGCCAATCTGATTGTTGCTCAAATTCTGTTTTTGCAGATGGAGGACCCAGATAAGGACATCAATATCTATATAAATTCCCCAGGAGGAGCAGTGACCGCCGGTCTGGCTATCTATGACACAATGCAGTTTGTAAAATGTCCGATAAGCACCTATTGCATCGGACAGGCATCCAGTATGGCTGCAGTTTTGTTAGCCGCTGGTACAAAAGGAAAGAGGTATGTTTTGCCCCATACTCGGATAATGATTCATCAGCCCTGGGGAGGGGTGCAGGGGGCAGCTGCGGATATCAACATTCAAGCCCGGGAGATTTTAAGACTACGCGAGAGAATCAATGAGATTTTAGCCAAGCATACCGGTCAAAAATTAGAGAAGATTGAGAAGGATACTGATAGAGATTTCTTTATGTCTAGCCAGGAGGCAAAAGAGTATGGGATTGTAGATGAGGTAGTGGAAAAAAATAAATGAAGGAGAGATTATGAAAAAAAGATATCTGATGACCCCCGGCCCGACCCCGATTCCCGCTGAGGTTGCTCTCCAGATGGCCGAACCAATTATTCATCACCGCACACCTCAATTCCAAAAAATCTTTAAAGAGGTCTTAGAGAATTTGAGAAGGCTCTTTCAAACCAAAAATGATATCTTGCTTTTTGCCTCTTCGGGAACAGGGGCAATGGAAGCGGTGGTGGCAAATCTGCTTTCTCCAGGAGATAAGGTTATTGTGGTAAAGGGAGGAAAGTTTGGAGAAAGGTGGGCTGAAATCTGCCTAACCTATGGCCTAAAGGTAATTGCTATAGATGTCCAATGGGGAAAGGCGGTTGAACCAGTAAGGATTGAAGAAGCGCTGGATAAGACTATCAAAGCCGTATTTACCACTCTCTGTGAAACCTCTACAGGAACGCTTAACGATATTCAGTCAATTGGAGAAATTGTCAAAAAAAGCGAGGCGGTTTTGGTCGTAGATGCAATTAGTGGATTAGCTGCCGATGAGCTCCAGACTGATAGTTGGAATGTGGATGTAGTGGTAGGTGGTTCACAAAAAGGGTTGATGCTTCCACCGGGTCTCTCCTTTGTGAGTGTAAGCGAGAGGGCCTGGAATTTAGTAGAAAATAAATCGCCATCCTACTACTTTAATTTTAAGAAATACAAAGCGGCCTTACCAAAGCCAGATACGCCTTTTACCCCAGCAATCTCCTTGATAATCGGACTGCGAGAGTCTCTGCGTCTGATTGAAGAAGAGGGTTTAAGAAATGTATTTCTTCGTCACCAGCAATTAGCCGCGGCTACCCGAGCCGGCGTCCAGGAGATTGGCTTAGAGTTATTTAGCCAAAGACCCTCAAATGCGCTTACTGCAGTGAAGGCTCCTGCTGGTATCAACAGTTCCAAATTGGTGAGCGTAATGCGCGACAAATTCAAGGTCTGGATTGCCGACGGTCAAGGTGAACTGAAAGGCAAAATTTTTCGTATTGCCCATTTAGGATATATGGAGAGATTTGATGTTATCATTGCTCTTTCTGGATTAGAAATGGCTTTACAGGAAATGGGTTACAAACTGGAGTTAGGTAAAGCCGTAGGGAGAGCAGAGGGAGTATTAGGGGGGTAGTGATGTTTAAAGATAAAGTTGCTCTGGTTACTGGCGGGGGCCAAGGCATTGGCAAAGAGATTGCTTTACTATTTGCCCGAGAGGGAGCAGATATAGCTGTTTTTGACCTAAATCAAGAGGCACTTGATAAAACCATTGGCGAAATAAAGGCATTAGGCAGAGAAGGGTTAGGGGTTCCTCTAGATGTATCTAATTTCAAAGAGGTAGAGCAAGCCGTCCAAAAAGTAGTTGACAAATTCGGAAAAATAAGTATATTAGTGAACAATGCTGGAATTACCCGCGATAGCCTTCTCTTAAGGATGAAGGAAGAGGATTGGGATGCAGTGTTGAATGTTAATCTAAAAGGGGTATTTAATTGCACAAAGGCGGTCTCTAAGATAATGTTTAAAGAGAGAGAAGGAAAAATTATCAATATTTCTTCCATTATCGGCATCCGGGGGAATGTAGGGCAAGCGAATTATGCGGCCTCCAAAGCCGGCATAATTGGATTCACCAAGAGCGTTGCTCAAGAATTTGCTAGTCGCAATATTCAGGTAAATGCCATTGCTCCTGGTTTCATTCAGACCGAGATGACTGCCAAGATGTCCGAGGCAAGTAAAGAGATGATAATTAATCAGATACCCTCGAGGAGATTGGGAGAGAAAAGGGATGTAGCAGATCTCGCCCTCTTTTTAGCGAGTCCGAATTCAGATTATATTAATGGGGAGGTGATCAGAGTAGATGGAGGAATGGCGTAAGAAAAAATAAAAAGTAATAGCGAAATTTATTTCACAAATTTCTATCTTTAGCCCGCCTTCGGCGTGTTTTCTGCCCGCCCTCTTGTTAGTCAGGAACAGGGGGCTCTCGCCTCCAAGTATAATTAGAGGCAACTTCTTTATCGCCTCTATAAGGAGCTGGCGAGCAAGGCAACGAAGTAATTGGGAAGTAAATAAGGAGGAAAAATGGCTACAGAAGTAGAAGAAAAAGTGAAGAGTGTTATTGGAGAACAATTAGGTTTAGGAAAAGACGAACTTAAAGATGATGCATCGTTCATTAATGACCTGGGGGCCGATTCCTTAGATACGGTAGAATTGGTGATGGCTTTGGAAGAGGAATTTGGCATTGAAATCCCTGATGCTGATGCCGAGAAGATGAGCACGGTGGGTGATGCAGTTAGATATATTGAGGAGAAAGTAAAGGAGAAGAAATAAATATACCTCACTGCGTTCGGCATATTGATTACGGCGATTAAATCAAGATTGCACCGATAACTTCTCAATAATCTCGGTAATCAGAGTTTAATCTGTGTAATCGAAGTTAATCTGCCTGCTCCGTTAAATAGTCCGCCACAGGCGGAATTTAACAGGGGTAAATAATCAGATTACCGAGAGTAGCGAGGTAATCTTATAATGTCTAAGAGGAGAGTAGTAGTTAGCGGTATTGGAGTAATCTCGCCGGTAGGAAATTCTAAACAGGAATTCTGGAATTCACTTTGTCAGGGAAAGAGCGGGATTAAGCGGATTAGTCAGATTGAGCCTTCTCTCTTTAGCTCGCAGGTGGCTGGAGAGGTTAAGGATTTTCACCCTGAGGACTTCTCGCTTTCACCTAAGGAAATTCGCCGGAAAGAGAGGTTTGTTCAATTTGCTCTGGCGGCTACTCACGAGGCAATAGAGGATAGCAATCTTATATTAGAACAGGTGAATTTAGAAAGAGTTGGTGTTTTGCTTGGTTCGGGAATTGGAAGTTTAAAGATAATCGAAGAGCAGTATAAGAGATTTTTACAAGAAGGTCCGGGACGTATCTCTCCTTTTTTGATTCCCAAATTAATTACCAATATGGCCGCCGGGGAGGTAGCTATCCATTTTGGTCTGCAGGGACCAAATTTTTGTATCACTACAGCCTGTGCTTCTGCCAGCCACGCTTTGGCAGCCGCTCTTTCTCTTTTGCGCGAGGACAAAGCCGATATCATTGTTAGCGGAGGAACCGAAAGTGCGATTACCGATTTAGGATTGGGAGGATTTTGCGCCGCCCGTTCTCTTTCCACCCATTATAATGACCAACCCGAGAAGTCGAGCCGTCCTTTTGATAGAAAACGGGATGGTTTTGTAATGGCCGAGGGGGCGGGTATTTTAATTTTAGAGGAATTAGACCACGCTTTGAGACGAAACGCTCCTATCTATTGCGAATTAGCCGGCTATGGAATGTCAGATGATGCCTATCATGTTACTGCTCCTCATCCTCAGGGAAGAGGAGCGGCCCAATGTATGGCTTTGGCATTAAAGGATGCCGAAGTTAGCCCACAAGATATCTCTTATATAAATGCTCACGGGACCTCTACTATATTAAATGACAAAACAGAAACCCTGGCGATAAAAAAGGTATTTAAGGACTTTGCCAAAAAGGTTCCAGTGAGTTCTACTAAATCAATGACCGGTCATCTCTTGGGAGCGGCCGGGGGAGTAGAAGCCGCAGTTTGTTGTCTGGCAATAAAAGAGAAGATTATTCCACCAACAATCAATTACGAATATCCTGACCCGGATTGCGACCTTGACTATGTGCCTAATACTGCGCGAGAGAAAGATGTCCGGATAGCCCTTTCTAATTCTCTCGGCTTTGGCGGGCATAATGTGAGTTTGATTTTTAAGGAGTATAGATAATGAAGCTGCAAATGACCAAAGATAGATTAGGTAAAGACAAACAGCGTCCCGAAGTTTCGGGACTATCCTCAGTTCCCCATAGGGATTCATGAAATTTATAAATAAAAAGCTGGAGGTGCTTAGCAAAATAAAATAGAGGAGAAAGATGAATTATTTTTTAAATGAACAACAGTTGATGATTCAGGAGCTGGCGAGGCAGATTGCTAAAGAGAAGATTCAACCGATTGCCGCTGAGCTGGATAAAAGCGGTGAGTTCCCACATC
>JAGGUG010000036.1 GCA_021158625.1 Candidatus Omnitrophota bacterium
CGGGGTAAAATCATCTATATTATCTAATCGCTTTATTAACTCCTGCCAAATTTTTTTATCTAATTTTTCAATAACGGTTTTTGCTTCTTTTGAATACTTTAGCCTTGCCGGTAGAAAGAAATAATCAGCCATCTCGCTGATTTGGGAAAGATACTTTAGCCGCCCTTTAAATAAATCAATGATTTTCTCTAAGTGGCTAAAATCGTAATCATTAGAGATTAATCCGTCCTTCCGCAAAAAAGGAATACAAAGCTCCACCATCCTTTTTGTCTCCGTCTGTTTAATATACTGAGCGTTAAGCCAATTTAGCTTGTCAATATTAAATATAGCCTTTGTTTTGTTGATTTTAGACAAAGAGAATTTGGAAATCATTTCGTCTAAAGAAACAATCTCGCGGGTGCCCGCCGGCGCCCAGCCCAAGAGAGCAAGATAATTAATTAGCGCCTCGGGCAAATAACCTTTCTGGCGATATTCCCCCACGGCAGTTGCTCCGTAGCGCTTGGAGAGTCGCCCCCCTCCCGGTTCCATAATCAAAGGAATATGAGCAAATTCAGGAATTTGCCAACCAAGTGCCTGATAAAACATTATCTGCTTTGGGGTATTGGAAATATGGTCATCCCCGCGGATTATATGGGTAATTCCCAGTTGATGGTCATCAATGACGCAGGCAAAATTATAGGTGGGAGAACCGTCTGATTTCATCAACACCTGGTCCTTGAGGACACTGGTGTCGAATTCAATTTCTTCGTAAATCAAATCATTTATTTTAATCTTCTGCGGATGCACTTTAAAAATTATTGCTTCTGTTTTCTGCCCGCTACCCGTTTCCCGTTCCCCGCTACCCGCTTTATACGCTTTTCCCTCACTCAATAACTTCTCGGCATATTTTTTGTAGAGGTCTATTCTTTCGCTCTGAAAATAGGGACCTTCGTCCCATTGCAAGCCTAACCAGCGGAGGTCTTCTAAAATTTCGGCTACCAGTTTCTTATCTGAACGCTCTCTATCGCTATCCTCAATTCTTAGAACAAATCTCCCCTTTTTATTCCTAGCAAATAGGAAATTAAATAAGGCAGTGCGCGCACTGCCTAAGTGCAATGAGCCGGTAGGGCTGGGGGCAAATCTAACCTTTAACATATCTCCATGAGATTTCTGAAAAAGCCAGAAATCTCCGTAATCTTTTGTAATCTCTGTAATCAGAGGTCGCTGATGTATTTTTCAGAGACCTCTTTCATTCCTTCCTTGACCGCCTGCTTGTTTATTGACAATAACTCTGGTTTGTTTAAAACCTCCTCTAATGCTATAAAAATGTTCTCTTCGGAAAATATCCTCTTTTGCTTGAAATAAGCCCCGAGCATCACCATATTGGCTACCTGCTTATTACCTAATTTGGTAGCAATCTCGGTTGCCGGGATTTTTACTACTCTGATATCCTTTCTTTCTGTTTCCTTCTTAATTAAAGAACTATTTAGGAACAAATCTCCTTTTGCTTTAAGCCTCTCTTCAAACTTAAGCAAGGAAGGTAAGTTCATCACTATTGCTGAATCGGGAACGCTCACGAGGGGAGAGGAAATGAGATTATCAGAAATTATTACCATACAATGGGCAGTGCCACCGCGCATCTCGGCGCCATACTTGGGAATATAGGTTACATTCCTCTTCTCAAGCATTCCAGTATGAGCAAGTATCTTGCCCAATGTTACTATTCCCTGTCCACCAAAACCAGCGCAAATAATCCTTTCAGTCATCCTTCACCACTCCCAAAGGAAAATAGGAGGTCATCTTCTCGTCTATCCATTTCATAGCCTCTGCCGGTGACAGGCGCCAATTAGTTGGACAGGGAGAGAGAATTTCTACCAAAGAGAATCCCTTATTTTCTATCTGGGTTTGAAATGCCTTTTTCATCGCCCTTTTTGCTTGCCTAATATTCTCTGCTGAACTCAAGGCTACCCTCTCAATATATCTTGTCCCCGGCAGGAGAGCAAGCAACTCGCAGACCTTCAAAGGGTAACCATCTCTTTTAATATCTCTGCCCGTAAGGGTAGTTGCTGTTTTTTGTCCAATAAGCGTAGTGGGTGCCATTTGTCCACCGGTCATTCCATAGATAGCGTTGTTGATAAAAAAAACAGATATATTTTCTCCCCGGTTGGCGCAGTGGATAATCTCGGCAGTGCCGATAGAGGCAAGGTCGCCATCTCCCTGATAGGTAAATACAATCTTATCCCGCTCTACTCTCTTTATACCCGTAGCTACGGCTGGTGGTCTGCCGTGGGCGGCTTCGGTAACATCAAAGTTCCAATAATCATAGGCAATTACGGCGCAGCCGACCGGGGCAACACCAATCACCTTCTCGCGAATACCCAATTCGTCAATTACTTCACAGATTAGACGGTGAGCAATAGTATGCCCACACCCCGGGCAATAATGCATCCGCACATCCCGTAGAGATTTGATTTTTTGCTTATTATTTTTTTTATTAGACATTAGGTCAACCCTGTTAAATAATTTGCTTCGCAAATTAAAATCCAAAGGATTTTATTTAACAGGGTCAATTAGAAATTAGAAATTTTCTTGATTATTTCTTCTTCCTGAGGAATCCCCCCTCCTCCCCGTCCATAAAATTTCACCTTACCCTTTCCTTCCGCTGCCAATTTTACATCCTCAAGCATCTGGCCATAATTCATTTCTATCACTAAAAATTTTTTCTTTAAATCAGCAAGCTTATTTACTATCCCGTAAGGGAACGGCCATAAAGTAATCGGGCGGACTAAACCAACCTTGATTCCCTTTCTTCTCGCTTTCTCCACTACCGCCTGGCAGATTCGGCTTACTGTTCCATAAGCCACCAGAATTATCTCGGCATCCTCTGTGTTTTTCTCTTCATAACGAATTTCTCTCTTTTCTATCTCGGCAAACTTTCTTTGCAATTTTTTGTTGTGTTCTTCCAAAACTCCTTCTTTTAGAAATAGGGAACGAATTACATTCGGTTCTCTCTCTTTACAACCCGTCACCGCCCAGGGTTTTTTTGTTTTTAGCCTGTAGCCTGTAGCCTGTAGCCTGTAGCCTGCCATCGGTTCCATCATCTGCCCGAGTGTTCCATCTCCTAAAAGTATCACCGGATTGCGGTATTTATCAGCTAAATCAAAGGCGAGTATCTGCAGTTCAAATGCTTCCTGGACAGAATTCGGAGCAAGCACAATTGTCCGATAATCGCCGTGTCCACCGCCCCGGGTTGCCTGAAAATAATCGCCCTGGGCAGGAGTAATATTGCCTAAACCCGGACCGGCGCGCATCATATTTACAATCACTGCCGGAAGTTCACAGCCAACGAGATAAGAAATCCCCTCTTGCTTTAAGGAAATTCCCGGGCTGGAGGAAGAGGTCATTGCCCGCGCGCCAGCCGCCGAGGCGCCAAAGACCATATTAATCGCCGCCAACTCACTCTCAGCCTGGATAAAGGTCCCCCCGGTTTCGGACATCCTTCTGGACATATAAGCGGTGAGTTCATTCTGGGGAGTAATTGGATAACCGGCGTAAAAAGTGCATCCAGCCTGGATTGCCGCCTCCCCAATTGCTTCGTTTCCGGTTATTAAAACTTTTTTTAAGTCCTTATTAGTCATTGGAATCATAATAAAACATTTAAGTCAGACTATTTTTGTTTTTACTCTGAACCGCAGAGCAAGCTCCCCAGCTTCTCTCATAGTTCTACCCAGAGAAATAAACCCGTGATTCTTCATTATCAAAAATGCCTTATCATCTAATATCTCCAAAACCTTTTGGACTAATTCAATCGTTCCATAAGGTTCCTCTTTACTTGTTTGAGGTATTCCTAATTCATTTGCCTGCTCTAAGATGTTTTTAGAGTGCCCATGGAATATTGCGTTGACATCCTTTCTCTCATGATAAATTGCAAAATGGAGGATGCTTTCTGACGAGGGTTCTCTCTCCCCAGATGCATAAACTACTCCCTTTTTTAAATCACAATTCTCCACTTTCACAAAGCAATCATCAGATAATTCCTCTCCCAGGTCAATCCCCGAGGCGGTAATAATAAATTGGTCTTTGCTCTCTTGGAGGCGAAAACTCAGATTTCCGTAAGAACCGCCCTCATATACGGGAGCAAACCCCTGAGAACTAAATTTTCTGCACCAATATCTCAGTTCCTTGATGGGAGGGCTTTGAGGAACTTCTCTGCCAATTACTTCTGTTCTAAACTTCACCCCTTGATAGCCCATATAATATTAATTAAGAAAGCAATCCTATTATTAAATCCTCTCTTGGTTGGATTATCCCCTTCTCGGTTATAATTCCGTTGATATATTTTGCCGGTGTTATATCAAAGAGGGGATTGATGGCTTTAGAATGGGGCAAGCAGACAAGAATCTTCGCAAGATTTCCTTGTTCGCTAAGACCTGTTTGATATAAAACTTCATCTTCGCTTCTTTCCTCAATCGGTATATCTCTGCCAGAATTACAATTCAAATCAAATGTGGAGGTCGGAGCAGCAACATAAAAAGGAACCCCGAGTTCCTTTGCTACAATGGCTTTTTCAAAGGTTCCTATTTTATTAGCAACATCGCCATTTCGGGCAATTCTATCCGCTCCAACAATCATTATATCTATTTTTCCTTGAAACATCAAGTAAGCACCGGCATTGTCAGGCAAAATAACATAAGGAATTCCCTCGTTCTTAAGCTCCCAGGCGGTAAGCCGCGCCCCCTGATTTCTCGGTCTTGTTTCATCAACATAGACAAAGACCTTTTTTCCGCTTTTATGGGCGAGATATATCGGAGATAAAGCAGTGCCATAATCAACAAAGGCAAGCCATCCGGCATTACAATGCGTCTCTATATTAAAACCATCTTTGATTAGTTCATTTCCGTATTCGCCTATTCTCCTGGAGATTTCAACATCCTCGTCGGCAATTTTTTGCGCTTCTGCGACCGCTGCTTTCCTTGGTTCAATTGATTTCTTTGCTGTTTTAAAAACACGCTTCGCCGCATAGAATAAATTTTGGGCGGTTGGCCTTGTTGCTTCTATCTCTTTTTTGGCTTTTTCAATATATTCCCCGAAACTATCCTCAGGGGCTTCTAAAAACGCCTGAGCCATTGCAAAGCCGGCGGCTTCACCTACTGCGCCCGCTCCCCTTACCTTCATTGTCTTAATAGCTTGACAGGTCTCAAGATAATTCTTCGCCTCATAAATCTTAAAATCAAAAGGGAGGAGATTTTGCTCTATCAAAAATACAGACGAACCCTCCATCCAAATAGCCCTATAATCTTTACCCTTGACTTTCATTCGTTAATTCCCCCCAACTCCTGCCAACTTTGATATCTACCTTCAAAGGCACTTTTAACTGCATCACCTTTTCCATCCTTTCTTTAATTATTTCTTTCACCCCCTTAGAAAATGCTTCCTTCTCAACCTTCCCGGACTTTCTAAGGAGGTTCGCTGATAATTCTTCTTCTGGAACCTCAAATAGAAGTTCGTCGTGAACCTGAAGAATTAACCTCGTTTTCAAATGCCTTTTCTCAATCTCCTGACAGACATCAATCATTGCCATTTTGATTAAGTCGGCCGCTGAGCCCTGAACAGGCATATTTATCGCTATCCGCTCGCCAAATCCACGCACATTATGCTCCTCGCTGTTTATCTCGGATACATATCTCCGCCGGCCAAGCATTGTCCTTACATAACCCTTTTCTCTTGCCTCCTTTATTTGCTCTTCAATATAGACCTTGACACCTGGATATCTTTTAAAATAAGCATTGATAAACTCCTCTGCTTGCTTATGAGAGATTTTTAAATCCTGGGAGAGCCGATGTGCCCCCATCCCATAGATAATTCCAAAGTTCACTGTCTTGGCTATCCTCCTTTTCTCAGCATCAATCTTTTCTACAGGAAGGCTAAAAATTAAACTTGCTGTGTAATTATGAATATCCAAATCCCTTCTGAATGCCTCTATCAGATTTTCATCTCCGCAAAGATGAGCCAAAATACGCAACTCTATCTGCGAATAATCCGCCGAGAGAAAAAGACCTCTGCTTACAAACACCTTTCTAATCTCTTTGCCGAGTTCGCTCTTGATGGGGATATTCTGCAGATTAGGATTGCTGCTGCTCAGGCGACCGGTAGATGTGACGGTCTGGTTAAAGGTGGTATGAATCCGACCTGTTTTCTCATTGACTAATGAAGGCAAGGTATCTACATAAGTAGATTTTAACTTAAACAAACGGCGATATTCCAAAATAGCTGCTGGCAAACTATGCCGAGTAGAAAGTTGCTCTAATACCTCTTCACTGGTAGATGGGCCGGTTTTGGTTTTCTTTACTATTGGCAGTTTCAGTTTATCAAAGAGAATCTTTCTGAGCTGCAGAGGAGAATTTATATTAAATTCTTCACCGGCAATTTCATAAATGTCCTTATTTAAAATGCGCAATTTCTTCTCTAAATTCGCTGAAATCTTGCTTAACAAATTCCTATCTATACCAATTCCCTCTCTTTCCATATCGGCTAATATCTTGATTAAAGGAATCTCTACATTGGTAAAGAGATGAAACAAATTCCTTTCTTTTAACCTTTTTTCTAAAACCTTTTTTAGTCGCAAGATGATAACCGGCGAGGGATTGGAAAAGGTCTCCGAGAGGTAGATAAAGGCAAGGGTCTTAAGGTCATAATTTGACTGCTCAGGGGTAAGCAGATAAGCAGCAATCTGAGTATCAAAACTGATTCCTTTTAAAAAAAAGCCCAAGTTAGCTAAAGCAACAATTTGCGGTTTTAGATTGTGCCCAATTTTCTTGAGGTTTTTGTCTTCAAAGACAGGCTTCAATTGCTGGATATTCTCTCGAGGAAGAATAATCTCTCTACCTTGCAGAATAAAAGAGATATTCTCAATCCCGAAATTATCTTTCAATTTGATATCAAAAACAAACTGCGAACTCTCTCTTAATAGAGAGATTTCTTTTTCCGATAAATTATCTACCTTTTGGATAGCCTTCTGGGAATGATTATTATTCCTATTCAAGAGCAAGCTTTTAAACTCTAATTTTGTAAATATCTCATTCAATTTCTCTTTATCCGGGGATTTCAGGCGCAATCTCTCAAGATCTATCTTCAAAGGAACATTTCTATCTAATATGAGCAAGTCTCGGGCTATTCGTGCTTGCTCGCCAAATTCCCGCAGAGCATTCTTCGTTGCTTCTCTTTTTATCTCGTTAATATTCGCCAGAACCTTCTCCAAGCTCCCAAATCTCTTTATTAACTCAATGGCTGTCTTCTCGCCTATACCCGGTACCCCGGGGATATTATCTGAAGCGTCACCCATCAGACACAAAATTTCTATTATCTTCTCGGGGGCTACCCCATATCTTTCCTTTACTTTTTTAGAATCATAAATCAAGCCCTCTTTATGCGTATTATAAACTTTGACTCTGTCACTAACCAACTGCAAGATATCCTTATCGCCGCTAACAATATAAACCAAGATTTCCTCTTTGCTGGCTTTCTCGGCAATTGTGGCTAAGATATCATCGGCTTCAAAGCCTTCTTTTTCAAACAAAGGGATGTTATAAGCCCGCACAATATCTTTTATCAAGGGAATCTGGCTCACTAATTCCAGGGGCATTGGTTTGCGCTGGGCTTTATATTGCTCATACTTTTGGTGCCGAAAAGTAGGTGCCTTCAAGTCAAAGGCGACCCCTAAATAATCGGGTTTCTCCTTTTTGATAAGCATATTTAGAATTTTAACAAAACCATAAACAGCATTTGTCGGTTGTCCCTCTGAGGTCCTCAAGTCTTTGATTGCATAATAAGCCCGATAACAACAGGCATTTCCGTCAATTAGAAATA
>JAGGUG010000032.1 GCA_021158625.1 Candidatus Omnitrophota bacterium
CCACAACCGAAGTCCATTACTCCGAAAACAAAGCCCCCACCAAAACCATCTACATTAATCCCCACGACCCTCTCCGCAGCGAATTAGCCGTAGAAGTGCCGAAGGGAGAAAACGGCGAGAAGGACTTCGTCATCAACCGCTGGTGGGAAATTGACACCGACACCGCTGATGCCCCATTTGGAGTGGTGCAGGGGAGTGTGGCAGTAAATGAAGAAGGGATTGTCGGAGAAGTTTCTAATCTTGAAGGACAAGATGCTGATGGGAATTTTATATATAGTGTAGATAATGATGAAAAGAGGAGACTTAAATACAGGTGTTTTGAATTAAGCGGCCTTTTAGATTACGAAGAATATATAAGTCCGGAAGAACCAAAGATTAGCCGACTTTACTTTGATTATCGCGGAGATCCTTTATATCGAGTAAAAATAACCGATGCGAAAATCTCTCTTTTAAATGATTACGGAGTTATCCATTATGGTGATGGATATACCTTAGCCTGGGAGATAGATAAAAGAGAATATAAAGGAAATATAGCCAAGGGGGTGCATTCAATTGACAAATCAATTAAAGGTGTTCCTTACACTGTAATAGATAAATATGGGTATCCTGTATTATGGCATGATGATAGATATATAGAGAGAAAAGGATATGATGATGAGTTTCATCCTTGGTTCAACTACCTTAGAAATAATCCAATAATAGGGCCTATGAGGGAAAAACAGAGCTTTCCGGGAGCAAATGAAGAAGAAAACAAGAAAATTGAAGAACTAATAAATAAAGATACGGAGACGCAAGGTGAATCAGCGTTAGCAGAGGGTAAAGATGTTGATAAAGATGTTATTTCATTTGATTGGAAAAAAACTATTCTTTATGGTGGAGGAGCTATATCTGTTTGGTTAGTCAGTTTTCTTGTTCTCCCTATGTCTTTTGCATATCGGTTTAGAAAATGGCGTGTAACAAATATCAATAAAGCGAGTTCTAAAACTTTACAAAAGAGATTAAAAATCAGCCCAGAGGTTGCCGAGTATATAATAGAGTATCGTCAGAATAATCCTCAAGGTTTTGAAAGCATATCTGAATTGCTCAAAATAGAGGGTATAACAAAGGAGAAATTTAACGAGGTTAAAGGAAAACTTATAGTTGGAAAGGCACGGAAACCAAGGATGGAACTTTTAAAGATAAAGAGAAAAAGGTCTCCTCCTCAGCGAGTTGTTCAAAGTGAAATTGACATTTTAGCTTCAATATTTGAAGATATAGTTACAAAGATAGAGCAAAATCCCGACATCAGTCCCTCCCAAAAGGATGAAACAATCCGCTCGCTTCAAACCAAAGTTTTCTATCAAATTAACTCTACCATAAATGAACTTTTAGGAAAAAATCTACTCACCAATCTCCAACTTGAGAGAGTCGTTAAGCATTACCAGAACTTACTTGCTGGTGGACAGATTAGTCCTTCCTTGCTGGCGAATGATATGCTGATGGAAATAATAGATGTTGCTTATAGACCTCATTTAGAGGATTATTTTGAAGAAATTGGTTATGCAGATATGCCCGAAAAGGAAGAAATTATTCAGAAGGAAATACAGAGATTATGGAGGCACTCATTTGTGGTCAAGGATTATACCAGAGATACATCTCAGATGGCAGAGGATGACCTCTGGATTAAGATGCGCAAACCCGAAGGCTGGGTAGAGGTTCCACTTCGCGATTATACATATCTTTTAATCATCCAAATGGCTACTCGGCAGTTAGGATTGAGTGGGCGCTCTTCCTTTACCAAGAGAATGGTAGAGAAGATTCATAGATTACAATCACAAGGGATGCAGCCAACTCAGATACGAGAAGAGTTAGAAAAAGAATTTATTTTCTGGAATACAATACTGATTGACCAATTATTAAAGTGGGAAGGAATAAAAGATGAAAAGAACAGAGAAGCTACGCCTTTTATTCTTAAGAATGAGGACTTTGATGATTTGTATAAGTGGTGGGATGACCCGGTAAGCGAATTTGGATTGCAATCTTTTGTGGACGAAATTTACCAAATGCATCGTGGAATTGAGAATTTAGATGCACAGATTAAAGCAATAAATGACCAAATCAGGGTTGCCCTTGCCAGAGGTTTAGCAACAAATAATCTTGAACAACAACGGGCAAATCTTAAAGCGCAAAGAGAGGCAATAAATTCAGAAGGATTGTGGGATGGAGAGAGAAAAGAATTAGCATCAAATATAGCTAACGAAATTAATAATCGGGTTGAAAGTAGATTAAAAGAAAAGAGAAAATCAGAGGTCAAAGATAAATATGCTGAGCTAAAGGGAGTTAGTGGTGCACTGAGGAAATTCTTGATATGGGCTTTAGGGCTTAAGGGTGCATTGGCTAGGGCTCAGTTGCCTCGGGCAAAGGGAGAAATAAACGCCCGCACAAAGATTAAAGCCACCTTTAATTATTATTGGCTTAAATCCCGCCTGATTCTGTTGTTCGTTGGAGAGATGCTTATTGATGTCTGCACTCCTGCTAAGGATGTGAAATCAGCAAAATTTAAGGCTAAATCGGCCTTTTGGTTAGGGTCGCTTGCCACAGGAGTAGTGTTTAATTATTGGTGGTTAGGAAAAGTAATTCCTACTTTATCAGCAATGCCTGAAGCCCCGATGATATTTGGTATAGCTACTTGGCCAATAGCGATTATTCCTCTTATTGGCACAGCTTTACTCGCTTTCGTTTCCATAATTCATCTCACAAAAGGGATTTGGTCCTGGTCAGAACGGGAAAGAATGAGAATGGAGACAGTAAAAGATACCTATCTTAATCCTTACGGAAGATATGACTTTAAATCCAAATTGAAGGAGATTAATGAATACGCTCCCGAAGAATTAAAAGAAGTAGTTGAGGATATGTATATAAATAAATACCTTACTTACGAAGAAAAAGAAAAGTATTTAAGAGGTGAATTTTCTGTGCCTCAAAATCCAGATGCGGCCTATATGCTCAAACGCTTTGTTAATAGTTTCCATCGTAGAGATATGGTCAATGACCCGGAAACTCTCGCCGAAATAGTGCCTTTAACCAAGGTAATTGCTACCGTGGGTGAAATGCTTTATAAACCCTGGGAAGAATTGCTAAAGAATGGTGAAATTGTTCACTTAGCATCATCGCACAAAGAAGAATGGCAGAATATGATAGATATGATTCTGCGTTCACATAGACAGGGAGAGAGAATTAAAACAGAAAGAGAAGAGGTAGTAATAAGATTTAATTCTGGAGTAGAAGCAGATGTTTTTGAGAAATTAAGAGATAATCCTCGTTTATTAAAGAATGAAGAAATTTTAGATATTATAGAAAGCACTCCTGAGCTTAAAAAGATAATTGAAAGATGGGCAAATCTTAACTGTTTAGACAGTGTATACAGAACAGTAGAAGGTAGTTTAAGAACAAGGCAGGCAAGAGAGAATTTGATTAAGAGAATACACCCAGACATTTCCGATGGAGAATTAGAAAAGTGGGTAAGCCGATTAGACCAAACTATCTGGCTTCGCCAGAATATCGGATTTCGCAATAATTATGATTTAGAAGCGGCAAAAGAAAAGTATATTAAGGGTTTGAAAGATGCAAATATTCCTATTAACCCTCAACAGATTCAGGATATTAACAAAATGGATTTAGTTACCTTCTGGCAAGAAGTAGGAAATAGCGGACTTTCCGAAGATAAAAAGAAAGAAATATTCGGCAATTTGGAACTAGCAAAAGAGAACTATATCAAATTTTTGCCATCCCTTACTCCCGAACAGATACAGTCTATTAACGGAATGGATTTAGTTACCTTCTGGCAAGAGGTAAAAAGCAGTCAGCTCCCCGAAGATAAAAAGCAAAAGGTGATGGGTGTCTTTTTTGATCTGGAAGCCGAATATATTAACAGGTTAAATAAAGATAAAAAATTGGTTGATTTTGAAACCATCCCTTGTATGCCTTTATACACAAGAATTCATTTGGCTAAATATATGGCTTGGGCATCTGCCTTGCCTATCGCCAGAGGCGAGGTGATAATGTCTTTGGATAAAGACCACGACTTCCGCTTGAGCGAGGTAATGCGAGAACCTAATGCGTCCCGAAAGTTTGACCTAAATCCCCGTTTAGCCATTGGGCCTTATCGGATGTATGGTGACAATAAAAGACTTTCTTTAATCGCTTATGTATTTGGAACAGGGGAGGAAGGTTGGCTTACCTCTGAGCAACAAGCAAAAGAATTAGCTGACGCCCTTGAATTTTATGGAAAGGGTCTCGGGGCTATAGATCCTTTATTGAATGACCAGGGTTTAACAGATGATTTTGTTGCTGAGGATGTAGAGACAGGTATGGTAGAAATAGATCAGGGTTATGAGACGACTCACTTTGAGGAGTTTGAAGTTGGACAAAGCCAACCTCCGACTTATCCTGATGCAATGGTTCCACAAGGCAAATATGCGGCAGATGCCCCCGAATCGCAATCCTGGGTTACCCCAATGAGATTTTATCTAAATCCAAATGTTCATCCCGCAACAAGAATGGGAGCATTGTTTAGCTTTGGGCATTATGATAAAAAACCATTTATATTGGCAACAACTTTGCTTTTCTATCTACTTTCTTTTGTCCTTTTCTGGAATCCATTCTATGCTACACCTGCTTTCTTGGGCGTAGCAATCGGTATACTTTTATCACAGGCAATAAACATTCACGGCATTAGAAGTTATACATTAAGACACGGTTATATAACCGGAATGCTTAAATTTATTTATGATTTCCCCAAACTTGCCTTTGTATATATTTCATTTATACCTATTTATTGTATCAATCTTTTAAAAGGGCTATTAAGATATGCTAAATTCAATATTACTAAAACAGGGGCAACCTTTGAAAGAGAGGATTGGCGAACTATTTACGACCGAAAAGAGATTAAATTCTCGGTTAAATTGGGAGCAATAATGACCTCTGGTTTTGCTTTAAGTCCATTTTTCCTCTATGAATTTGGGGCCTGGACATTCTTTATTGCTATGGGCTTTATCTTTCTCTCTGCGGCTTTCTTCCTTAACCCAAGTAAAGATATAACCAAGCCTGCTTGGGGTAAGATATTTGAAGGCACTTCATTAGGGATAGTTCTGCTTGCTATATTTATGTCCAACCTTCCTCTATTATTAGTTAGTACTACTGCTCTCATAGTTAGCACTATCTATGGTGCCCGTAGCCAGACCGGAGCAATGTATGATGTTATCCGTGCCTTTGGCACTGCCTGGTGGGATATGACATTGGGGATGATATTTAGGAAACCACATAGATGGACAGGTTTTAGGATTAAACCAAGAAGGTTAATTCCTATTTTGATTTCTGTCCCCTTAATTTTACTGCCTTTTGTCCACTCTGCTCTTGGCCAAACAGCCGTAGAGCCTACAACCCAAACATCCCTAATTTCTCAGCTCCTTATTAGCTATCCATATATTCCAGCAATTTTAATTTTAGGTTTAGGCATTGGTTTATTCTTTACCATTTGGCGTTATATGTTTCCAGTAAGTTGGTATTTGTGGAGATTGAAGAGTTCAAATTCAGATGTCCGCAGAACCGCAGCCCAAGCCTTAGGGGAAATTGGTTCTCTTGAGGCAATTCCTGATCTTCGTAATGCTTTAGGAGATCTCAATAGTTATGTCCGTAAAGCTGCAGCTGATGCCTTAGATGAGTTGGGCTGGAAATCTCAAAACCAAGAAGAAAAGATTATCTACCTGATTGCAAAACAGAATTGGGAAGTTTTAGCTAAAATCGGCCCACCTGCAATAGAACCTTTAATTAAGGCTTTGAAAGATTCAGATTTAGATATCTGCTATTCCGCCCTCCAAGCCTTAGTTAAAATCGGTCAATCCGCAGTAGAGCCTTTAATCGAAGCCTATAGAAATACTAGTTCAACTACCATTGCACGGGCATTATCTGAATTCGGAGATCCCAAAACCCTCCCATTTTTGCTTAAAAATGCTAATGGTTCTGGACCCTTATGGAAGGATAAGCATCTTGAGTATGCTATAGATCTTATAAATAATATTAATTCTCTTACTTCTGAAGAAACAACCTACCTTCTAAGTCTTTTAAATATGAACTGGTACTGTTGGGATTCCCTGTGCGAAGTTAATAAAGCAGTATGTAAAGCTTTTTGTAGAATAAAGGACCATCCTTTAGGTTTGGCTATAAACAAATTACTGGCCACTTTAGAAAAACAAGGGATGCCTACCAATTATACTTTAGAAGAAGTTGTCCCTACACTGCTTAAAGTTTTTGGTAACAGACCAGAGTTCTTCTTAGCATTGAATTTAGGAGAAGATTTAGCAAATTTGGGAATTTTTCCCTGCGATACATTAAAATGGGGAGTTCCTATAGCATGGGAACAATCAGAAGGAAATATGGAAAGATATAAACTTAATCTTCAGATTTTAGAAAAAGCATCACAACAATGGAGAGATTGGGTTAAGATTAAAAACATAAGATGGAAAGACGAAGGAAGTTCTCATGGTGCCTATGTCGATTTCTTAAAACAAGTAATCCGACCCTTAATGGGTGTAGCGGAAAACCTTAGAGACACTGCTAAAGCTATAGAAATATGTTTATCTTCTGTAGAAATTATTAAGAGTTCTGAGGGAGGATATGTTGACCATATGGTAACGTATTGTCCAGAAAGTGGCGTTGGTTCACCAACACTTGATGAGTACGATGTAAAGATACCGCTAAAAGAGTTTGATTATTTGAATTTTTCTAAAGCAAAAGCTTTGATTGAAAATATTCCTCAACCCGCCCACTTCTCCACCCTCAAACTTCGCAAAGGCAGTTCTTACAAAGGCAGATTATCCAAGAACGGCTTAACCAATGTTAATCAAATTATTGCCTCTTTAAGAACTGAACCACTAAAGCTAAACATCCAAGATAAACAAATCACATTCAACATAGACAGAGACCTACTTACTAAACTTCATCTTTCTGATGGTGAAATAGCTGCTTTTATAAAGAAAGCCTTAGATAAAGATAAATTAGATGTATCTACTA
>JAGGUG010000126.1 GCA_021158625.1 Candidatus Omnitrophota bacterium
CCCCTTCTTTTAAAACGGAGTCAATCTCTTCAGGCAACTCTATATTTGCAGTTATCTCTATCGGGCAGCCGTCCTTGGTCTGAGCAGGCAAAGCCCGTATCTTCTTCAATTCTTGATTAAACTTTAAAACCTCTTCTTTCTTTTTATAATACTTTTCAATTACCTCAGGCCGAGGATTTATAATTACAATTCCTTTGTCTCCGTCGATAATTAAAAGGTCGCCATTCTTTGCCTTGGTGCTAATTTTTTCTAATCCTACAACAGCAGGAATCTCGAGGGCGCGAGCCATAATTGCCGTATGGCTCGTCTTTCCGCCAACATCGGTAGCAAAACCCATAATTTTCTCTTTACGCATTAAGGCAGTATCCGAAGGAGAGAGGTCATAAGAAACAACAATGACATTTTTCTCGAGGTTAGCCAGATTCGTCTTTTTTCTTCCTAAAAGATTTCTGATTATCCTCTTTCCTACATCCTGAATATCGCTTATCCTCTCTTTAAAATAGGCATCGTCAATCTTAGAAAACGCCTTTTCATAATTTCGGATAACCTGCTGAAAAAGATATTCCGCGGTGAGTTTTCTTTTCTTTATCTTCTCAGTCATTTGCTCCGTTAATACAGGGTCGTCTAAAATTAATAAATGGGCATTAAAGATGTCGCTATGTTTAGAGCCGAGTTCTCTATTTAACTTCTTCTGAATATTGATAATCTCCTCACGGGTTTGCTTCAATACCTGCTTAAAGCGCTCAATCTCCTCAGGAACCTCTTCTTTTTTTATCGCTATCTTAGGAATAACAAAACTCTCCATATTCAGCAAGAACGCCTTGCCGATTGCTATTCCTGGTGAGACAGCAATTCCTTTTAGAGTCATTAGCCCTCCAAATCACTCATCAACAATTTTTCTAATTCTTCTACTGCCTTGCGGGCATCTTTCCCTTTCGCCTTTATCTCCACCTCGTCCCCTTTTCCCGCAGCCAGCATCATTACACCCATAATTGACTTTCCGTTTATCTCTTGAGTTTCTTTTCGGATACTAATATCGCTTTCAAATTTATTAGCTAATTGTACAAAAAGGGCGGCAGGCCGAGCATGCAGACCTAATCTATTTTTTATTATTACTTTCTTTTTTATGGAAGACATCAATAAAATTTTATAATCAAAAATTCCTGATTTATCAGAAATCCTTTAAATCAAATTCCTCTGTAAGAGGTTGATTAAAAGAGCTGCCAATTTTTCGGAGTTATGACGCACATAATTAGAGGTATCGATTATATCTCCTTGCACTACTGCATAACCTCTTTTTCGAATCCTTTCCGTATCTAAAACAACAGGGTAGGCATTTTCTTGTCTATATTTAGCCAGTAACTCATCAGGTACAGGAGCGCTATTTATAACACAATAATTAACAATTTGAGGATAGGTATGTTTTATTATAGCCGCTAAATGCTCAAAAGCAGTATACCCATCAGTCTCTCCGGATTGAGTCATTACATTACATACATAAACCTTGATTGCCTTACTTTTCTTTATTGCTTCCTGAATTTTCCTAATTAGAAGATTGGGAATTACACTGGTATATAAACTCCCGGGACCTAAAATGATAAGTTCGGCATCCTCTATCGCCTGGATAGCCTCAAAGGTAGGTTGGCAGTTATCAGGCTTCAGGAAAACCCGTTCTATAGAAAGATTGGCTTTTGTAATATTTGTCTCTCCTTCGATTACCCTCCCGTTTTTCCCTCGGGCAATTAAAGAAACATTTTCTAAGGTAGAAGGAACTACTTTTCCTTGAATGGCTAAAACTTCGCTTGATTTTCTTATCGCTTCTTCAAAATCTCCGGTGACATCTGTAAGAGCAGCAATAAATAGATTGCCAAAACTATGTCCACTTAAATCGCCATTCTTAAAGCGATAATTAAAAAGGTTCTTCATTAAGGGTTCGGTTTCTGCTAAAGCGACCAGGCAGTTTCTGATGTCCCCCGGAGGGAGCATATTAAATTGTTTAGTCAGTCTCCCCGAACTGCCGCCGGTATCCGTTACAGTAACAATTGCAGTAATATTCTCTGTATACTTCTTAACCCCGTGCAAAAGCGTAGAAAGACCCGTCCCTCCGCCAATGGCTACAATTTTGGGGCCCCATCTTAACTGCCTTTTTTGGTAGATGATATCTACTATTTTTTCTTCCTGCTTTGGCAAAAGAACATTTATGAATACCTTTATTATTTTCTCTATGCTTAAAATTACCGCTCCTATTCCTCCGATGACCAGCAGAAGTCCCGACTGCTTAATAGGAAATTCAGCAGAAGCCCATCGGACGGCTCCTGAAGTAATCATAATAATCCCGAGGGTGCATAAACATATCCATCTCTTTATGCGCATTCCCGGGTATAGCCATTTTATCAGCTTCATAATAAATTCAGGCTGCAGGCTTCAAGCTTCAGGCTACAGGATTTTTTAACTTGCAGCTTGTAGCTTGCAACTTGAGGCTTGTTTTTAGAATACCTCATCTAACCCTTTTTCTTTATTCATCTTTGCCAGAAGTTTTTCGTCCAATTGTTTAGCCGGATGGAGTCCCATCCTCTTTGCTCTCTGGGTTAAAGCAGCAACCTCAATAAGTGTGGCTATATTTCTTCCTGGACGCACCGGGATTATTAAATAGGGCAATTTAACATCCAGGATTGTATAAGTTTTTTCCTCTAATCCTAAACGTTCGTATTCTTGGTTTGAATCCCACTTCTCTAGGCAAACAACCATTCCAATCCTTTTTTGATTTCGAACCGCTCCTACCCCAAATATATCTTTCACATTTATAATTCCTAACCCTCTAATTTCTATATAATGCTTTATTAATTCATCAGCACTTCTCCCAAGCAAGATTTCCTTTCCTTTAAGTTCAATATATACCATATCATCAGCAACTAAGCGGTGTCCTCGCTCTATTAATTCTAAAGCACATTCGCTTTTCCCTGCCCCGCTTTTGCCGGTAAGTAATACTCCTACACCATAGACATCTACTATAGTACCATGAAGGGTAAGGGTATTTTTCATTATTCCTGCCGTTTATCCTCAGCAATTATTATCTTCAATAATTCTTTCTCGCTCTTTGCCTGCCGCAGAGAGAGACAAAAATTCTTATCTTTAAGAAGACGGGATATCCTTGCCAATGCTTTTAAATGCGGTCCTGAAGAATCTCGAGGAGCTACCAATAAAAAGAAGATATAAACCAATTCTCCATCCAAGGCATCGAATTTTACCCCTTGCTTAGAAATCCCCACAGCGCCAGTTAATTTCCTTATTGTATCTGACTTACCGTGAGGAATAGCAATCCCCTGGCCAATTCCGGTGCTCCCCAACTCCTCTCTCTCCATAAGGGTTTTGACCAAGACATCTTTCTGTTCAGCCTCCCCCGCTTTTATTAATAAATCTACCAATTCTTCAATCACTCCTTTTTTGTCTTTAGCCAAGAGATTGACGCTGACTGCTTTCTGGTTTAAAAAGTCTACAATTTTCATTTTTAATAAGCACGCGATTTACGGAGTGAAGTGCTCGTAAATCGCTATGCACATTGAACCCAGCACTAATTTTCTGCTACGATTAAGCATCCTGAAAAATTAGTGCTGGCTAAATTCAACTAAGCTCCGAAACTTCGAAGCAAGTTTCATTTATTTTTTATCTTATCCTTTAAATGAGAGAGCTGTTCTTCTACTTTGTCAATCGCTTTATTTAAACAAAAGCGAAGGTCATCATCCTCTTCTTTGGCTGTGCAGGTTAACTTCTTAGCTGATAGAATTATTTCCGTGAGATACCTTTCCTTCTGGCGAGAAATAACAACATGCACATTAATAATATGAGTAAAATATTTCTTAAATCGCTCTACCTTAGTTTCAATATCTCTTTTTAAATTATCACTTAGTTCAAAATGCCTTCCAGTAATTGTAAGATTCATCGGCTTCCTCCTTACAACCTGAACTTCTCCCCCAGATAAATCTTTCTTGCCTGGGGGTCATTAACCAATTCCTCAGAGGTTCCCGAAATTAAAATTTTCCCTTCTGCCATTATATAAGCACAATCAGTTATAGCCAGCGTTTCTCGCACATTGTGGTCGGTAAGCAGAATACCAATTCCTTTTTGTTTTAAATGAGCGATGATTTCCTGAATGTCAGCAACGGCAATGGGGTCTACTCCACTGAATGGTTCATCTAAGAGAATAAAAGAAGGGTTAGTAACTAATGCTCTGGTAATTTCTAATCTTCTCTTCTCTCCTCCGGAGAGTGTCCAGGCCTTATTTCCGGCTAAATAGGTTATATTTAACTCTTTTAGAAGTTGTTTTAATCTATTTCTTCTTTCTGTGCGCGATAAAGGAAAATTTTCTAAAATTGCCATAATATTTTCTTCTACAGTAAGGTTCTGAAAAACAGAGGTCTCCTGAGAAAGATAGCTAATTCCCAATCTTGCTCTTTTATACACCGGTAATTTACTTATCTCTTGATTATTGAAGAATATTCTCCCAAAATCTATCTTTATTATACCTACAATAGAATAAAAAGTAGTTGTTTTTCCTGCTCCATTAGGACCTAATAAACCAACAACCTCTCCCGTATGCACTTCAATTCCTACTTTGTTAACCACTTTTTTTTGGTTATAAATCTTTACTAAATTTTCTGTCCGCAATAAAGAAGTCATTTTTCAGGCTACAGACTCAAGAGAGTCGCCAGGACACCAGTCTCCAGTCACCAGTGGTTTTTCTGGTGACTTGGTGACCTGGCAACTGGTGACCTTCTGTATCTTGTGACTTATAGCAATTCTCTAACCCTCTCTTCCCAAATTTTCAACACTTCGGGTAGTTTGTTTATATCTTTTGCCGTGGCTTGAGCAAAATCAGCCCTCCCCCCGCCTCTTCCATCCAGCTGCTCGGCAATTTCATTAATCACCTGTCCACAGTGAATCTTCCCGCTTAAATCTCTTGTGGTAGTCATTATTAAGTAAATCTTATTATCCTTCACCGAGGCCAAGCCAATAACATCTGAATCTATCTTTTTTCTGAGAACATCAGAGATCTCTCTTAATTCAGGAAAATCAAAACCAAAGAACTGGTGAATAACTACATCCCTCACCTTCTCCTGATCAAGAGAAGCAAAGATGTCCTTAGCATAATAACCAAATAATTCCCTTTTCAATCTCTCATTTCTCTTCTTCCACTCTTTTAGTTGCTGAGTAATATCCTTTGCTTTCTCAATTATTTTTTTACGCGAAGCAGAAAAGATTTGAGCAAGCTCTTCAATCGTGTCTTCTTCTTCCTTTATTAATTGATAAACAAATCTTCCACTTATCGCCTCAATGCGGCGAATCCCGGCGGCTACTGAACTCTCTTTAATTATTTTAAACAAACCAATTTCTCCCGTCCTTCGGACATGGACGCCACCACAAAATTCCTTACTGTAATTACCGATAGAAACAACTTGCACTTCTTCTCCATATTTCTCCTCAAACAAACCAATTGCCCCAGCCTCAATTGCTTTTTGTTTGGGCATTAATTCCCTTTCCACGGGGTCGTTGTTTAAAATTCTATTATTAACCATTTCCTCTACCTTTGTCAACTCCTCTCTGGTTAAACCCCGGGGGTGGGTAAAGTCAAAATGGAAATAAGCCGGAAAGATGATGGAACCGGCCTGTCTGATATGTCTGCCCAGAATTTCTCTTAATACACTTTGCAAAATGTGAGTGGCTGTGTGATTGCGAGCAACATCTATCTCTTCTTCTCCCCACACTCCTGGCAAAGGTAATCCTTGCTTTTTTGCCCTTTCTTTCTCATCTTGCTTAGTAAAAATTTGTTTATTAAAAACTGATTTTTCTCTTGAACGCTGACGTTGTTTTTCCACATATTGAATGAATTTCTGCCTATTTAACTCAATTCCTCTCTGGGAGACCAAATTCTCAATTTCTTCATAGGGAAGACCATAAGTATCATAGAGTTCAAAAGCAGTTTTTTCGTTTATATCCTTTTTGTTATCTAAAATTGATATCGCTCGATTTATTGTTTGGATAAATTTCGCTTCTTCCTCTTTTATTGTTTCTTTTATCCTTTTTTCTGCCTCTTTGACCTCAGGATAAACGCCCTCGGCAAGCTTGACAACAACTGGCACTAAATTATATAAAAAAGGAGATTCTATCTTTAAATCTCTTCCCAAACTGGCTGCTTTGCGAATCAACTTTCTAATTACATAGCCTTCCCTTTCATTAGCGGGAATAGCACCATCAGCAATGGCAAATACGACCGCTCGGATGTAATCAGCAATGATATAATGAGCGGGTAGCGGGTAGGAGGTAGGGGGTGCGGGGAGAGATTTTACGATTGGCTTGAAGAGGTCGGTTTCAAAGTCGTTTCGCACACCCTGGAGCACTGCAGTGAGTCGTTCCAGGCCCATCCCGGTATCAACATTCTTATTTTTCAATTCTTCTATTCTGCCCTTATCGCGATTAAATTGGGTAAACACAAGGTTCCATACTTCTATAGAGTTATCGGGCGAGAATTTTTCCCTGCCTTGCTGGCCGGCAGCTCCCCAATCATAGAAAATTTCCGAACAAGGACCGCAGGGTCCATCTGGACCCTCCTCTAGGGCATTGCTTGGCCAGAAATTCTCTCTCGAACCAAATTTTTTAATCCTTTCTTCAGGAAGCCCGATTTTCTTTTTCCATATCTGCGCGCTCTCTTCGTCGTCTTCGAAGACTGAAACCCATAACTTCTCAGCCGGGAGCCTTAACTTTGAGGTCAAGAATTCCCATGCCCACTCAATCGCCTCTTCCTTATAATAATCCCCAAAAGAAAAATTACCCAGCATCTCAAAGAATGTGTGGTGGCCTGGAACTCTCCCTACTTCTTCTATATCGGCTGTCCGCAAGCACTTCTGACAGGAAGCCGCTCTTTTTAGATCTTCGGGTGGATGCAAAAAGAACTCCTTGAATTGATTCATCCCTGCGGAGGTGAATAATAAGGAAGGGTCATCTTGGGGAAGCAGAGAAGATGAAGGAAAAATCTTGTGCCCCTTTTCCTTGAAGAAACTCAAAAATTTTTCTCTGATTTCATTAGCAGTTGTCATATTTCCCTTCGTGCCACTTTGGCAAACTCTTTAAGTTCCTCCATCAACTTTTCAAATTTCGCCGGCAGCAGGGATTGAGCACCATCAGATAATGCCTCTTCTGGACAAGGATGAACCTCGATAAGCAAACCATCACTTCCACAAGCAACAGCGGCTTTGGAAAGAGGAGAGATTAGTTTCCAGCTCCCACTGGCGTGGCTGGGGTCAACAATAATGGGCAAATGGGTCAAACTCTTGACTATAGGAATAGCGGAGATATCCAGGGTATTGCGGGTAGCCGTTTCAAAGGTTCTAATGCCTCTTTCGCAGAGGATAACATTGGGATTGCCCTGAGAAAGAATATACTCGGCGCTCATCAACCATTCGTTAATAGTGGACATCAATCCTCTTTTTAACACTACTGTCTTTTTAGATAGACCAACTTCTTTCAGGAGATTAAAGTTCTGCATATTGCGAGCACCAATTTGGAGAATATCAGCGTATTTTTCTACGAGCTGGACATCGCGAGTATCCATAACTTCAGTGACTGTAAGCAATCCTACATCTTTTCCTACCTGCTTTAAGTACTTTAGCCCTTCTTCTCCTAATCCTTGAAAACTATAGGGAGAGGTGCGCGGCTTAAATGCTCCTCCTCTTAGAATAGTCGCTCCGGCTTTCTTCACTGCCCTTGCCGTCTGCAATAAATTATCATAACTTTCAATCGCACACGGCCCAGCCATTACCACGATTCTCTTGCCTCCAACCTGTTCTCTTTGACATCCATTAGAAACACTAATTATGCTGTCTTCGGGATGAAACTCTCGAGAAACCAATTTATAGGGTTTAAGGACAGGCATTACCTTCTCTACGCCGGGAAATGCCTCCAGTGGTTGAACCCTTAGTTTATCTTCTTCCCCGATAACCCCGATAATTGTCCGCTCAATCCCCTTGGAAACAATGGTCTTTAGCCCCCAAGATTGGACCTTCTCTATAATATGCTGAATTTCCTTTTCCGTAGCAGTTGGTTTCAAGACAATAATCATAAGTTCTCCTTTTTTAAAAATGATTACAGCGATTAAATGACGATTACGGCGATTGACAATTTCAAGTTTTTAAAACTATCCATTCTTTATCTCTAAAAGTGCCTTAATAAATCTCTCGTTTTCTTCTTTTTTTCCAATAGTTAGGCGCACAAAGTTATTCAGCTTATAAGGTTTTAAATTGCGCACGATTATTCCATAAGCAAGCATCCTTCGGCAAAACTCTCTACCGTCTTGTTGAACATCTATGGTAACAAAATTGGTAGCGCTATTTATGTAAAAAAAATTCAGTTTATTTAAGGAGTTGCAAATATATTCTTTTCCTTCGCTTACCACCTCTTTTGTTTGATTTAAGAATGTTTCGTCATCTAAAACTGCTGCTGCGGCTTGTTGGGCTAAATAATTAACATTAAAGGGAAGGCGAACACGGTTCAAATAATCAATAAATTGAGGGTTGCTAATTCCGTAGCCAATCCTCAGGCCGGCCAAGCCATAAAATTTAGAAAATGTCCTCAAGAGGATAAGATTTTGTTTATCTAAAAACTCAAGCATCCGGGGATAATCATCGGCCTGAACAAACTCTATATAGGCCTGGTCAAAAATAATAACCACATTTTCAGGAATATCCTTTAAAAAATCTTCTATTTCACCTTGATTTAAATAACTTCCTAAGGGATTGTTGGGGTTGGAGATAAAAATCAATTTTGTTTTGTTATTGATTGCTAATTTTATTCTTTTTAAATCGGTTCTAAAATTCTTGACAGATACACAAACAATCTTGGCGCCAGCCGCCTTAGCCGCCAATTTATAAATCAAAAAATCGGGTTCACTCAAGATTACTTCTTCTCCGGGATTTAAAAATGCTTTAATAATCAGCTCAATAATCTCATCCGAACCATTGCCTAAGATTATATTTTGGGGATTAACGCCGCATCTCTTAGCAATCTTTTCTCGCAGAGAAAAGGGTCTATCCGGGGGATAACGATAGATATTCTCCAGTGAAGATTTTATCGCCTCTATTGCCTTCTGCGAAACCCCAATTGGATTCTCATTGGAAGCGAGTTTAATAAGCTCTTTATCAATGCCGACATCCTTTGCATTCAGCCCTGGCTGATATGGCTGTAAGTCAAGAATGGATTTTTTGGCTAAATTTTGGAGTTGGGTGGACATTTCAGAAAGTGCTATTTCCATATTTTTTTCTGCTCTGTCTTTTAGCTTGAAGTCCCGAGCTTGTTGTCTCCAGCCTCTAATCTATAATCCACTCTTCGGATACGCCCCTAATATCTTTAGATAAATGCACTTCTTATTCAGCTCTGTGAGAACTTTTTTCACCTTTTTATCCTCAGAGTGCCCCTCTAAATCTACGAAGAAGTAATACTCCCAGGCTCTTTTTTTGGAAGGGCGGGATTCTATCTTGGTAAGGTTAATCCCTTGTTTTTTAAATGGCAGAAGCGTTTCATAGAGCGCTCCTACTTTATCTTTTAGCGAAAAGACGATTGAGGTCTTATCCTTACCAGTTTTAGAGACCTCGTTTTTACCAATTACCAAAAAGCGAGTGATGTTATGTAGACTATCCTGAATGTCCTTTTTGACTATCTTTAGATTGTAAATCTGAGCAGCTAACTCATTAGCAATTGCCCCCGAATATTTCTCCCCAGTGGCAATCTCTGCTGCTTTCGTTGTGCTGGAAACCTCAATCAATTCAGCATTGGGTAAATTTCTATTTAGCCAACCGCGACATTGCCCGAACACCTGAGGATTGGAATAAACCCTTTTAATCTCGGGGAGGGGAAAATTAGAAAGAAAACTGTGTGAAATCTTCAGAAATATCTCTGAGCATATTTTTATATCAAAATCTATAAACATATCCAGGGTGTAGTTCACCGCTCCCTCAATAGAGTTTTCAATAGGAACTACTCCATAATCCGCCTCTCCTTTCTCCACGAGTTTGAATATACCGTCAATATTTGAGGAGTTGAGATATTCTACCGAGCTACCGAATTTTTTTAAAGCGGCTAAATGGGTGAAGGTAGCCGCTGGTCCTAAGTAAGCAATACGCATTTCCTTCTGGAGAGAGAGGGTGCCAGACATAATCTCACGGTAGACTGCTTTTACAGTTTTCTCGCGCAGGGGCCCCTTATTCAGTTTAATAATCCGGCGATAGATATCTTCTTCTCTCTGGGGTGCATAAACAGAGATACCCTTTTTATCTTTTATCTCGCCAATCTCGAGAGCAACCTCTGTGCGCTGATTAAGAAGTTGAATTATCTTTTTATCTAAGTGATCAATCTCTCGGCGAAGTATCTCTAATTTTTTCTCTTTCATTTTTCTCCAGTTTCGGAAGGTCGCTTAGCGACCTTAAACCAAAATACTGCAAAAAATGGGAAGTTGTGCGGTAGATTAAGGGTCTACCCAGCGTTTCTTTTCTACCAGCAATCCTAATCAATTTTTTTTCGGTGAGCAATCTCAAAATTCCCCCTACCTCCACTCCTCTTATAACTTCGATATCGGCACGGGTTACTGGCTGACGATAGGCAATAATAGATAAGGTTTCTAAAGCAGCGGCAGAAAGTTTCTCTTCTCGCTCTCTTCTGGCTATCCTTTTTAACCAGGGAGCATAAAGAGGTAAGGTGCAAATTTGAAACCCTTGGGCAATCTCTACAATCTGAAAACTCCGTCTCTCCTTCGCATATTCATTTTTCAATTCCTCAATAATCTCTCTTATTGCCTTATTTCCGAGCCTTAAAACCTTATTTAGCCCTTCAATTAACAAGGGTTTAGGGCTAGCAAATAAGGCAGCTTCAATTATTCTCTTCGCTTCCTCCCTACTTATCGGTTTCTCCATATATAGAGTGAGCCTCGCCCTTTCTGCTTTCAGGAAATTCTCTGGGATAAGAAGGGGCGGGATAAATCCAAATTTCTCCAAAGAGTCCCTCTTGGCGGACAGTTATCTGCTCCGTCTTTATTAATTCCAGAGTAGCCAAGAAAATAACAATCATCTCTGTTTTAGTCTCTGCTGATTGGAATAACTTTCTTAGAGAAATGAAAGATTCGTTTTTTAACCTATTTAAAATTTGCGAAATCTTATCGCGGATAGTCCATTTTTCTTTAACTAGTTTAATCTCTTTGTCTGGGATAAACGAGGAAATTTGAGCAAAAGCAGTGATTAAATCCTGAATATTTACCCTCTCTTGCTTGGTACTGTCCTCCTTGGTATCTTCCTCTATTTTCATTCTTGGGCGGCCAAAAAACAAACTCCGTTCCTCCTCCTTACTTCTTAACTCCTTTGCTATATTTTTAATCTGCTCATAGGCCCAGAGTTTTTGCTCCAAAAGATTCTCCAGATTCTCCTTTTCCTCGTCGGGAGCAACTTCTCTTTTTGGCAGAAGTGAAACCGACTTCAAAAAAATCAAACTGGAAAAAATTAATAAAAAATCCGCGGCAATATCTATACTTCCCTGAAAATCTAATAGCCAATCAAGATACTGATTGACTATTTCCATCAAGGAGAAATTGCAGATATCCAATCTTTCTTCCTTAACTTGTTGGAGAAGAATCCTTGGTTCTCCAGAAAATCCCTCTAATTCTAATTTCAAATTTAAATTCTCTATGTATTGCATTTCCCCTTTAACCTTTCCTCTCTCCTCCTTCAAGAGAAATAAATCCCACTCTTTCTTTTACCTTTTTTAATGTCTTCTCAGCCCGTTCGCTCGCTTTCTCTGCTCCTTGCTTTAAGATGGTAAGTATATATTCTTTATCACCAATAAGTTTTTCATACCTATTTTGTATCGGACGCAATGTCTCAATAATTAACTCGGCAAGTTCTTTTTTAAATCCAGCATAGTTTTTGCCTTTAAACTGTTCTTCTAATTTGGCTATAGGTATCCCCGATAGACAAGAATAGATAGTCAAGAGATTACTTATACCTAATTTTGATTTATTCACCTTTATCTCTCTTCCTGAATCTGTAACGGCTTGTCTAATCTTTTTGAGCACGACCGATGGTCCGTCTAATAAAGCAATATAGTTGTTAGAATTGAGGTCGGATTTGTCCATTTTACGTTCGGGATTGAGCAAACTCATTATTCTTGCTCCTACCCGGGAAATATAAGGCTCGGGAATCTGGAATACCTTTCCGTATAAATTATTAAATCTACTGGCAATGTTTCTGGTTAATTCAAGATGCTGCCTCTGGTCATCTCCGATAGGCACAATATTGGTTTGATATAGCAATATATCAGCAGCCATTAGCACAGGGTATACATAAAGTCCGGCATTAACATTGGAGGAATATTTCCTTGCTTTATCTTTAAATTGGGTCATTCGGTTCAATTCACCAACGTTGGTGAAGCAGTTCAGAATCCAGGCCAATTCTGCATGCGCCGGGACATTGGACTGAATAAATATTATACTTTGTTCTGGGTCTATTCCCGAGGCAAGATATTGAGCGGCAAACGATAGAGAGCGCTCTCGCAGAGCAGATGGGTCTTGGCGCACCGTAATTGAATGCATATCTACAACTATAAACAGACAATCATAGTGAGCCTGCATCTGGCTCCAGTTCTTTAATGCCCCGATGTAATTACCTATGGTGAGATTTCCGGTAGGGGCAACGCCGCTCAAGAGTATTTTTTTATTATTGTTTTTCATACCTTTCTATCTCTTCTGAGAGGACCTTAAGTTCTACACCTGCCTTTTTGAAGAGCTCCCTTGTATCGGCACCAGCGTGATATCTCTTATTGCAGACCACCCTTTTTATTCCACAGTTTACAATCATCTTTGCACAGGTAAAACAGGGCTCCATTGAACAATATAAAGTAGAAGCATTTAAAGATATGCCAAATTTAGCCGCCTGACAAATAGCATTCTGTTCAGCGTGGATGGTTCGTATGCAATGTTTACTCACAGAACCATCGGGGGCAATGACATCTCTTAACATATGGCCTGCTTCATCGCAATGAGGCAAGCCAGAAGGCGCTCCTACATAACCGGTAGCAAGAATTCGCCGGTCTCTTACTATTACACATCCACTCTTTCCTCTATCGCAGGTTGCCCTTGTTGCTACTTCCCGAACAATTCCCAGAAAATATTCATCCCAATCTGGTCGCATGATTAAATCACTAAGCAGACAATTGGCAGTAGGCAGTAAGCAGTAGGCAATAGGCAGTTGGCAGTAGGCAACTTCTTGTATATTAGCTTTTTCTTGTCTGCTGCATATTTGGAGTTTATTCTACCACATTCCCCTATTTATCCAAACTCCCTTAGAAATATACATAGAAACTTCAGCCAGAACTTTTAAAGACCTCTCTTACATTATAACAGGAGTTTTCTAACGGGGCAAGGGGAATTTTGCTACTAATCTATCTACTTCTTTAGTTACCTCTGCGATTACTTCTTCGTCATTGATATTACTGATTACCCTGTCAATCAAATGAGCAATTTTTTTCATCTCCTCTTCTTTCATCCCCCGCGTGGTCACCGCCGGTGTGCCGAGGCGAATCCCACTGGTCACAAAAGCACTTTGGCTATCAAAGGGAATTAAATTCTTGTTTACAGTAATTCTTGCCTTGTCTAGGGCAGTAGTGGCATCCTTGCCGGTTATCTTTCTACTGGCGAAAACATCTACAAGCAGCAAGTGATTATCTGTCCCGCCGGAAACAATTCTATAATTTAGTCTTTTTAACTCCTCGGATAGCACAGCCGCATTTCGAACAATCTGGCGTTGATATTGTTTGAACTGCTCACTCAAGGCCTCTCTAAATGCTACTGCTTTGGCAGCGATAACATGCATAAGGGGTCCCCCCTGGATTCCCGGAAAAACCGCAGCATCAATCTTTTTCCCAAATTCCTTTCGGCATAAAATCATCCCTCCCCGTGGGCCTCTTAGCGTTTTATGAGTGGTGGTGGTAATAAATTCAGCATAAGGAACAGGGTCAGGATGAAGTTTTGCCGCTATCAAACCAGCAATGTGGGCCACATCTGCCATTACAAATGCCCCACTTTTATCGGCAATCTCTCGCAGTCTCTTAAAATCAATTATTCGTGGATAAGCAGAGGCGCCAACCAGAATCATCTTCGGTTTATTTTTTTTAGCCAGCTCCTCTAATTCATCATAGTCAATCTTTTCATCTCTCGGGCTAACACCGTAAGGAATAATCTGAAAATACTTCCCCGAGTAATTTAAAGGATGACCATGGGTTAGATGCCCGCCATGAGCCAGATTCATTGCCAGGACCTTATCTCCCGGCTTCAGCATTGCAAAATAAACGGCCATATTTGCCTGCGCCCCCGAATGGGGCTGGACATTGACATATTCGGCTCCAAAGAGTTCCTTTGCCCGTTCGATGGCTAAGGATTCGGCAACATCGACGAACTGGCAGCCCCCATACCAGCGCCTTCCCGGATAGCCCTCGGCATATTTATTGGTCAAAACCGAGCCTTGAGCTTCTAATACTGCCTGGCTCACAAAATTCTCCGAAGCAATTAGTTCAATATTTTCCTGCTGTCTTTTGAGCTCATTTTGAATTGCCTCGAAAATCTCATTATCGACCACCTTTAACTGCTCATTTACCCTCTTAGAGGTTTGTTCATTAACGACTAACTTTTCTTCCATTGTTTCTCCTTCTTTTAGCCTGTTAAAACTCCTAACAGGGCTTATCAGTTTGCTCTTGCCTTTACCTTGTTAGAAAGTCCCGCCCTTTCTAACGGGGTTTACTTCCACCGTTACTCTTTCTTTTCCTATTAACTGCTCGAGTTGAAGAAGAAAACTTTCAGTGCACTTAGCGGTTAAGGAAGAGCGAACAGTATGCTTTCCTCGGGGGGAGGAGAAGATTAAATAAAGGGGAACATCCCCGGGGTGAGCAGAAACAAGCCTTTTTATCTCGCGAAGAAGATTTTCATCGCTGTCTGCTTCTAAATTCAGAGAAATAGAAGCAGTGTATTTCTGAGAGATTTGCTCTATTGGAATTAATTTCTCAGCAATTATCTTGCGTTCATTATTTCTTAAACTAATCCTTCCTTCGACGAAGATTGGAGCATCTATTTTAACATAATTGCTTACTTTATTAAAGACCTTTGGAAAAAGGATAATCTCAATCGCCCCATTAGAAATCTCTAAATTAAAAAAAGCCATCTTCTCCCCGCGTTTGGTAACAATTTGTTTAATCTTAGTAATAACTCCCCCGACTAACACCTCTTCGTTTTCGCTGTAGTTATTTAATTCAGTAAAGGAAACGGAATATCTCTTCAGCACCTGCTCATACTCTGCTAAGGGATGACCGCTGAAATAAAAGCCCAGAAGCTCTTTTTCAAAGGCCAATAACTGATTGCGCGGCCATTCTTTTATTGTTATCTTTTTCTTTTCTTTTCGAGGTTCAAAGTAAGAGAGATTATCAAGAAGGGATAATTGCCCCCGACTTTTATCTCTTTGGAGCCGATTTGCCCTCTGGAGGCTACCTTCTAAATCCACTATTAACTGAGCTCGTGGCAAATTGAAACAATCAAATGCTCCGCATTTTATCAAACTCTCAATTACCTTTTTATTTACGAGTCTCAGATCTACTCGCTGACAAAAGTCTTCTAAAGAAGAAAATTTCTTTTTTGTCCTCGCTTTAATAATAGAATCGATTGCTCCCCTTCCTACATTCTTCACTGCTAACAAACCAAATCTGATGCTATCTTTCTCAACAGTGAATTCAGCAAAAGATTGTTGAACATCGGGAGGTAAGATTCTTATACCCATCTTCCTGCATTCTTCTACATAATCAGCAATCTTGTCCGTATTATCCTCTTCACTGGTTAATAAAGCAGCCATAAACTGGAGAGGATAATTTGCCTTTAAATAAGCTGTCCGGTAAGAAATAAGGGCATAGGCGGCGCTATGGCTTTTATTAAAACCATAGCCGGAAAAATATTCGATAAGATTAAATACTTTTTCCGCTACTCTTCTTCGTATCCCATTTTTTAGGCATCCTTCAACAAAAGATTCTTTTTGTTGCTCGATGACTTCGGGAATCTTTTTGCTTATTGCCCGACGCAGTAAATCTGCTTGAGTTAAACTAAACCCGGCCAGAATATGAGCAATTTGCATTATTTGTTCCTGGTAGAGGATAATTCCATAGGTCTCTTTTAAGATTGGTTCCAACTTAGGATGGTCGTATTTAATTAATTTAGGATTGTGTTTTCTCTGAACGAAATCATTAATCATTCCACTCCCTAAAGGACCTGGGCGATGCAAAGCGAGAATAGCTATAATATCCTCAAAATTCTGGGGTTCAATCCTCTTCAATAAATCCTGCATTCCTCCACTTTCTAATTGAAACACCCCTATCGATTTCCCCTTGCAAAGCAGATGATAAGTCTTTTTATCGTCAAGAGGAATACTCTCAACACTGATTTCTTTTTCGGAAAACCTCCTTATGTTTTCTATTGTTTTACTAATTACCGTTAAAGTACGCAGTCCTAAAAAGTCCATCTTTAAGAGACCAATCTTTTCCAGAGAAAACATAGAATACTGAGTAGCAATCTTCCCATCAGGGCTTTTAAACAAAGGCACAATGTCGCTCAGGGGCTGCTTGGAAATTACAACTCCGGCTGCATGGGTAGAGGCGTGCCGGGTTAATCCCTCCAGGCTCTTAGAGATATCCAACAATCGTTTTATCTGCTCGTCCTGCTCGTAAAGCTCCTTTAGGCGTGGCTCCTGATAAAGTGCTTCTTGAATGGTAATATTGAGCGTTAAAGGAACTAGCTTAGCAATCCTATCTACTTCTGAATAAGGCATCCCCATTACCCTGCCGACATCTCTGATTACTCCATGCGCGGCCATTGTACCGAAAGTAATTATTTGAGAAACATTTTCTTTGCTATATTTTTGAGTGACATAGTCAATCACCTCATCCCTGCGCTGATAACAGAAATCAATATCAATATCGGGCATCGTTATCCGCTCATAGTTCAAAAACCTTTCAAATAAAAGATTATATTTCAGAGGATTGATATCGGTTATTCCTAAGACATAAGCGACTAAACTCCCGGCCACAGAACCTCTACCGGGCCCAACGGCAATATTATTCTTCTTAGCAAAGTTAATAAAATCCTGCACAATAAGGAAGTAAGATGCATAACCAGACTCTTCAATTATTTTTAACTCCTGGTTCATTCTCTGAATAACCTCTTCATTTACCCTGTTAAATAATTCGCTTGGGCGAACAGTGCCTTTGGCGGATTTAATAGGGTTTATCGCATTAAATTGCGCCTTTGCCGCCCCCCCGATGGAGGTGTCGGGGGATTCGGGCTGAACCTCTTTAAACCTTTCTTTCAACCTCTGCTGACAGAGTTCTTTAAGGTATTCTTTATCTGTTAGACCCTCGGGGGGAGAAAAAACAGGCATATACTTCTTACTAAAATCGAGCTCGAGATTGCATTTATTAACGACCTTTAGCGTATTGGTCAAAGCAGAGGGAATTTCTGAAAATAACTCCTTCATCTCTTCTTCACTCTTGAGATAAAATTCATTGGTAGAGAATCTCATTCTTTTAGGGTCATCTAAGGTAGTTTGCGTTTGAAGACAGAGAAGGATTTCATGGCTGTAGCTATCAGATTTATGTAAATAATGCACATCATTTGTAGCTACTAATTCTATATTCATCTCCTTTGCTATCTTAATCAACTCTCTATTTATCTTTTTTTGTTCAGGGATTAATTGGTCCTGAAGTTCTAAATAAAAATTATCTTTTCCAAATATATCCTGAAAGTCAATAATTGCTTTTTTGGCTTTATCGATCTGGTCATTAATAATATAATTGGGAATCTCTCCATGGAGACATCCACTGAGCCCAATAAGTCCCTCTGAATACTGAGATAAAATTTCTTTGTCTATTCTTGGTTTATAATAGAAACCTTCTAAATAAGCCGCTGTAGCGAGTTTAACCAAATTTTTATATCCTTTTAGGTCTTTTACTAACAGAGTGAGATGTTTTCTTCCTCTCTTTTCCACTTCTGGATCTCGGTTGAATCTGCTTTCCGGAGCAAGATAAGCCTCATAGCCAATTATTGGCTTTATCCCCTGTTTCATTGCTTCCTGATAAAACTCAATTGCCCCAAACATATTTCCGTGGTCAGTAATGGCGATAGCCGGAAATTTTAATTCTATGCTTCTCTTGATTAAGTCAGGGAGTTTACAGGCGCCATCGAGAAGACTGTATTGGCTATGAACATGAAGGTGAGCGAAATTTGCGTGAGTCACGTTTTGGTAGGGAGGTGTTGGTTTGGTTACCAATGCCGAGGATATGCAAATCTGCCTTCAGCAGGATGAAATCTCCCGAAGGCAGATTTGGTAGCGGGGAGAGGATTCGAACCTCTGACCTTTAGGTTATGGGCCTAACGAGCTACCAGGCTGCTCCACCCCGCACCGTATATGCTTCGCTATTGGTCGGCATTGATTATGTAGATTAAATACTCATTACCGCGATTACAAAGAGGGTTTAATCTCTACAAACTTCTGAAATCCCTGCCTGTGGCCGGCAGGGATGTAACCAAGTTAGCATCAACTTTCTTAATACTAACCGATTTTTGTTAAAATGTCAAGAGACTTTCTTCCAACGCCCTCCATCTTTTGTATCCTCTAAGATAATCCCTCTTTTCTTTAATTCTTCTCTTATTCTATCGGCTAATTCAAAATCTCTCTTTCTGCGGGCTTCTTCTCTTTGTTCAATTAATCTTCTCTCTTCCTCATCAATCTCTTTCGGGGAATCAAATTTGAGAATTCCTAATACACTATTAATCTTCTCAATCAAACCTGCTGCTTCTCGTAAATCGCTCTCTCCAATCCTTTCTTCACTGATTGCCTTATTGATATCCTTAATTAGGTCAAATAAAGCAGCAAGGGCAGAAGAAATATTCAGGTCATCGTCCATTGCTTTTTCAAAGTCCTCCTCCGCCCTTCTTATCCTATCTTTGAAAGATAGTTTACTTGCACCTCCGGTGTGCAAGTAGCTCTTGATATTCAAATAAAAATCGTTCAATTTTTTGAGGGTTTGTTTGGCTTGCCTTAAACCGTCAAGGGTAAAATTCAAACTATGCCGGTAATGAGTGGACAAAAGCAGAAATCTTATTGCCAAGGGATCATATCCCCTCTCCAATAAATCGCGCAGGGTAAAGAAATTTCCTTTTGATTTGGACATCTTCTCATTGTTCACCAATAAAAATTTACAATGCAGCCAATAATTAACAAATTTTTTGCCTGTAGCCGCTTCGCTCTGGGCAATCTCATTTTCGTGATGGGGAAAGATGTTGTCCTCTCCTCCGGTATGAATATCAAAACTTTCTCCTAAATACTTCATTGACATTGCTGAACATTCAATATGCCAGCCCGGTCTGCCTCTTTCCTTCCCCGGGCCTGGCCAGGATGGTTCATCCTCCTTCGCCTTTTTCCATAAAACAAAATCGGCCGGGTTTTCTTTATCGTATTCATCGGCGTCCTCCCGCCTTTGTTCGCCTGCGGCAGAGCTCGGTGGCCAAGTTGGGCGCTGAGTATCAGATAAAGGTTTGCCTGAGAGTTTCCCGTACTCTTTAAATTGAGAAATCTGGAAGTAAATTGAGCCATCTTTCTCGTAAGCAAAACCTTTTTTTAAGAGAACCTTTATCAACTCTACCATCTCAGGGATATGCTCTGTTGCTCGGGGGTACTCCTCTACTTTCTCAATATTCAGTTTTTCTAAATCCTCAAAAAAGGCATCGGTATATCTTTTAGTAAAATCACTTAGTTTAATTCCCTCTCTTTTTGCTCCCGCGATTGTCTTATCGTCAACATCAGTAATATTCATCACCTGAAGGACACGGTAGCCCTTATATTTTAGATAGCGTCGCAAGAGGTCTTCAAATACATAAGCTCGAAAATTACCGATATGGGCGAAGTCATAGACCGTCGGACCACAGCTATATATCTTTACAATTCCTTTCTTTAAGGCAGAGAACTTCTCTTTCTTGCGGCTAAGGGTGTTATAGAAACAAAGCATTTTTTAAATTATCAACACAACTTTTGGAAAATGAGATCTATGTTGAGCTATACTTTCTCATAAGGGTCAAACAACTTTTTATATTCCTCGAGAGCAAATCTATCGGTCATTCCGGCGATATAATCACAGATTGTTCTCTCTAATCCTTCCTTTTCAATTTTCTCCTGGCAGGAGAAAGGCAGTTGCGTCGGTTTCTTTAAATATATCTCGAAAAGCTGCTTAATAAACCGCTGAGCTTTGTTTGTCATCCGCATTACCCGATAGTGGCAGTAAAGATTCTTGAATAAAAAATCTTTCAATTGCTTACGCTTCTCAAATATCTCTTTGCTAAAGGAAATTAAACCCTCTGATTTATGAACCTCTTCTCTACTTTTAATATCCTTTAATCTTCTTTCCGATTCGTTTATTAAATCAGTAGTGGTAAGATTTATCAGGGATTTTATGGTTTGATATTTTAATATCTCTTTGTTAGTAATTTTTTTAGCTAATGGTTCATAGATATCTCGCCAGATTTTTACCTTTAAGAGCTGCTCTTCGTCAATTAAGTTAGCGGTAAGCCCGTCGTCTAAATCGTGGCTGTCATAAGCAATCTCGTCGGCTAGATTTACTACCTGCGCCTCTAAGGTGGGTTGTTTATTCTTGAATTCTTTATTTGCCTGGTCAAAAATAGTCTTATGCTTGGCAATCCCTTCACGCGTCTCATAGCTTAAATTTAACCCCTTAAAATCAGGATACCTCTGCTCCAATAAATCAACAACCCTTAGGCCCTGCTGATTGTGCTCAAAACCGCCAAAATTCTGCATCAACTCTCGAAGAGCATTTTCGCCGGCATGACCAAAAGGGGTATGCCCGATATCGTGGGCAAGGGCAATTGCTTCGGTTAAATCCTCATTTAGTCTCAAAGAACGGGCAATAGAAACAGCAATCTGGGCTACTTCTAAAGTATGCGTAAGCCGGGTGCGGTAATAATCGCCCTCGTGATTTACAAACACCTGGGTCTTGTATTCTAATTTACGAAAGGCATTGGAATGAATAATGCGGTCGCGGTCGCGTTGATAAACCGAACGAAAGGGGTGTTCTTCTTCTTTATGAACCCTTCCTTGCGTATATTTACTTTTAGCCGCATAAGGAGCAAGAATTTCCTCTTCTCTTTGCTCTAATTGTTCACGGGTTAGCATTCAATGAGCACGTAACCCAGCACTTTCTGGAAGTGCTGGGTTGCTGTACGAATTTCCGCCGTCGCCAAGGCTTTGGCGGACAAGGAACCCAGCACTAATTTTCATAGAAATCAGTGATTGCTTTGTTTGAAAATATAAGGTTGTTATTTATAGATTAATTTTGTGTCTCAAAAATTAGTGCTGGGCAAGTTTCATTTATTCTTCTCTACATATTTCATCCTTGTCTCATAAAGCAAATTCTTTAACATCTCTTCCTCATCTTTATCCAGATTCCCTTTGGTTTTTTGCTCCAAAATTTCTAAAATATCAATTGTTTGCTTTGCCTGTTTTAAGTCCTGTTCCTTTTTATTGGTCAAGGGATTGACAATCTCTCCCAAATGCATCAGCGCCTGCATTCCTAAACTGGAAATGAACAAACTAAAACTCATCTTGAGAGGGGGTATCTGATTTTGAGACTCCTTTCCCTTACTATTTTCTTCACTCTCTTTTTCTCTATTCAGCACTTCCTCTTTAGCGTCCATTTTCCCTCCATACCCTTATTCCCTTCCCTAACATAATCAAGGCAAGGATAATCAAGGTTAAATCGATTACAAATAAGAGATATTTTCCAGTGCTAAAGAATTCTTTGCCTTGATAGAACAGAGCGGCTATGGTAGTGACAAAAATAAAGAGACACGGAGCAAGGGTATAGATTACCTTTTTCCCTTTTCTTTTTAAATAAACACTAATCACCAATAAGGTTAAAGCGGCGACAAGTTGATTAGAGGCGCCAAATGCCGGCCAGAGAACCTGCCAGCTCCCCAGGGTTAAATAACCAGCAAGTAATATAATAGCCGTAGTAATCAAATAGCGGTTTTTACCTATTTTAATTTCTCCGAGAAGTTCCTCTCCGATATAACGGCTAATTCGGGTTGCTGAGTCCAGGGTAGTCATTACAAATGTCTTTAAGGTAGTAATAGCAATGAGTGCTCCTAATCCACCAAATATAGGTTTGGTCAATTCTCCATATCCCATACCAAAGGTAACAATCCAACCTTTCTCCTTGACCAATTCGGGATAAACCAAATTGGGAAATTGCTTGCTTTTCCAATATAAACTGGCAGAGACAGCAACAAGGGTTAAAACCGCCAGCACCCCTTCTAAAAGCATCCCCCCATAGCCAATCTTTTGGGCATCCCTTTCGCTGGCCAATTGTTTTGAGGTGGTTCCCGAGGCAACCAGGGAATGAAAGCCGGAGAGTGCTCCGCAGGCAATCAGAACAAAGAGCATTGGCCAGAGATTTCCTTGTCCTGATTTCCAGGAAACAAAAGCCGGAGCGTGCATCTGGGGATGGGTCAGAACAATCCCTAAATAACCAAAAAATAGACCAAAGAAAAGCACAAAAGTAGCCAGATAATCACGCGGTTGCAAGAGAAGATTTACCGGGAGCACAGAAGCGATGAAGGCATAGATTAAAAGAACGATTGTCCAGATAGTTGCCGCATTCGCTCCTAATTTTATTGGAAAATAATAACCTAAAATAATCAAACCAAACAGCAAACCAACGCCAGTCAAAGTAGAAATTATTTGATTAACCCGCCAGCGATAGAGCATAAAACCGAGCAACGCAGCAACCAGGATTAAACCAAATGTAGGGATAACTACCTGCGGCTGGACAGCAAGCGTCTTTCCACCCACTGCCGCAAATACGGCGATTACCAGGATTAAGCTCAATAAAAGAAAAGAGGCGAAAATTATTTTTACAAAATAACCGAGGGTAGTTTTAGAAACATCGGCAATAGAGATACCCTGATGGCGCAAAGAGATCATTAGCGTAGAAAAATCGTGTACTCCCCCTAAAAATATTGAACCCAAGACAATCCAGATTAGAGCAGGTAACCAGCCAAATAAGGCGCAGGCAATTACTGGTCCAATTATTGGACCCGCCCCCGCAATAGAAGAAAAGTGGTGGCCAAATAGAATTGACCAATGTTTTGCTGGCACAAAATCTATTCCATCCTGCCGGCTATAAGCAGGAGTGATATTTTTGGGATTGACTTCCCAAAAGCGGGCAATTTTTCTGCCATAGAGTCGGTAACCAAAGATAAATAGAACCAAACTACTAAAGGCAATAATTAAAGAGTTCACCGTTTTACACTCCTTTTCATTAGCTCAATAGGGGCCTTTTCCCCTGTCCAGAGTTCAAAAGAGAGAGCAGCCTGCTGAATGAGCATCCCCAGACCACTCACTGCTTTTAATCCCTTTTTTCTTGCCGCCCTTAACAACTTTGTTTCTGCTGGGTTATAAATAAGATCAAAGACGAGCAATTGTGGAGAGAAATAAACTGGATTAACAAGTAAATTATCGTTGGGATTCATTCCTATCGGTGTGGCGTTAACCAAAAGGTGTGAGTTTCTAATTGCCTCTTGATTGTGAGTATGGGTTAATTCTAGTCTTGTATTCGGAAAATTCTTTTGAATATTCTCGGCTAAAGCCTTTGCTTTCTTTTTATTCTTCTCAACAATAAAAATTTGCCTTGCCCCATATTTTGCCAGACTGATGCCTACTGCCTTTCCTGCTCCCCCGGCGCCCATAAGAAAAACAGTTTTATCCCCGGGCTCAAATCTTAAATCCTCCTTCAATGCCTTGATAAAACCTTCAGCGTCGGTATTGTAGCCAATCAACCTATTTTCTCTGTTGACAATTGTATTTACCGCTCCGATGAGTTTGGCAGTCTTTTCTATTTCATCTAAATGAGAGAGGCAAGTCTCTTTATGAGGAATGGTTAGATTTACCCCTTGAATATTTAGTGCCCTTATTCCTTCTATTGCTTCCTTTATATTCTCGGGTTTAGTCTCAAAACATAGATAACAGGCGTCTATTTTTTTTGCTTCAAAAGCAGAATTATGAATTAAAGGTGAAAAACTATGTCTTACCGGATAGCCCAATAGCCCGTAGATTTTTGTTTTGGAAGTGAGCATTTTTCAGGCTACAAGTTTCAGGCTACATCTGCCCGCCATCTCGCAGGTGAAGGGGCTTCGGGCTTTTTTGTTTTTTAGCCTGCAACTTGCGGCTTGTAGCTTGCAGCTTGTTTACCGCCTCCAGATATGCCTTTGCGCTTGCTTCAATAATATCGGTGCTTGCCCCGCGGGCGGTAATTATCTCATCCTTAAATCGAACCTTAATGCTAACCTCTCCGAGGGCATCCTTCCCCGAAGTAATTGCCTGCAAAGAATAATCCAGGAGTTTCCCCTTTAACCCCGTAATTCTTTCAATTGTTTTATAACAAGCATCAATAGGGCCATCGCCACAGGCAGAGTCTTCTAATATTTCCTCACCCTTTTTCAGTCTTATCGTCGCTGTAGGCACAGTTTTATTCCCGCTACTGATATGGATGTATTCTAATTGCCAGACCTGGGGAATCCTCTTTTTGACTTCATCTAAAATTATCTCTAAATCCTCATCGAAAACCTCTTTCTTTTTATCAGCAATTTGCTTAAATTGAATAAAGAATTTGGCAAATTCCTTTTTTGTCAGATGATAACCCATCCTTTTTAGATGTTCCTCTAATGCGTGACTACCTGAATGCTTACCCAAGACCAATCGACTTTCTTTTACCCCTACATCTTTGGGGTTAATTATTTCATAAGTTGTTCTCTTCTTCAGAATTCCATCCTGATGGATTCCGGCTTCGTGGGCAAAGGCATTGCTTCCGACAATAGCCTTATTGGGTTGAACTGGAATGCCTGTAAGATGGCTGACCAAATGGCTAACCTTAAACAGCTCCTCGGTTTTTATATTCGTCTCCCTTCGGAAGATCTCCGGATGCAGTTTTATATTCATCACCACTTCTTCCAACGAGGCATTGCCAGCGCGTTCGCCAATGCCGTTGACCGTGCACTCAACCTGGTTAGCCCCCTCTTCCACGGCAGCTAAGGAGTTAGCCACAGCCAGTCCTAAATCGTTATGGCAATGCACACTCAAGTTAACATCCTTAAAAGAAATTTGTTGTCTCAGGTCTCTGATTAGTTTAGTAAATTGGGATGGGAAAATGCAGCCTACCGTGTCTGGGATATTGATGGTAGTCGCTCCGGCCGCAATTGCCGCCTGAACTACCTCCACCAAAAAATTAAAATCGGTGCGCGTAGCGTCCTCGGGAGAAAACTCAATGTCGTCGATAAAGCGCCTCGCATATCTTATACTCTCCACAGTCAACCTCAGAATCTCCTCCTTTGCCTTTTTTAATTTGTATTTTAGATGAATCTCAGAGGTAGCGCAAAAGATATGAAGGCGCGGTTTATTTGCCTTATCCAAGGCTTTTAGACAACAATCAATATCCTTCGTGAGGGTGCGCGCTAATCCGGCAATTATCGGCTTCTTTACCTTTCTGCAGATCTCTCTGATTGCCTCTATCTCCCCCGGTGAAGAAGCCGGATAACCAGCCTCAATTATATCCACATTAAGACGAGCAAGCTGTTCGGCAATGCTCAATTTCTGCTCGGGAGTCAAACTTGCTCCTGGTGACTGCTCGCCATCTCTAAGAGTTGTATCAAATATCAGTATTTTGTCCATTTCTTACCCCTTTATCAAAACTTTCAAGAGCTTCCTTGTGTTACAAGAGATTTCTAACAGGGTTTAGTTCATTTAAGAGAAATAGTATAACACCTTTCCTGCCCACTGTCAATGCACCCTGTCAATAAAACATTAAGGTAAGACCTCTTTGTTGCATTAGACACTAAACCGAAAGTCAATTATATCTCCGTCCTCAACAGGATAATCCTTTCCTTTGAGTAAGGCAAGCCCCGCCTTCTCAACTGCCTGTTTACTGCCCAATCTGAACAAATCAGCGCATTTGATTACCTGAGCACGGATGAAGCCTCGTTCTATGTCAGAGTGCACCTTGCCGGCAGCTTGGGGAGCTAATGTCCCACGGCGGACGCTCCAGGCGCGCACTTCATCCTTTCCGATGGTAAAAAAGGATATGAGACCCAAGAGCTGATAAGCCACTCGGGTGAGCTTGTGGGTAGCTGGTTCACCGATACCTAATTCTTTTAAAAACTCTTCCTGCTCCTCTTTTGATTCTAATTGAAAAAGCTCTTGCTCAATCTTTGCCGAAATCTGCACTGCCCCCACATTTCCATCGCTTTCTATCTTTCTTAGTAAATTTGGATCCTCCAGTTTATCTTCATCCACATTCAGAACAATGAGTTTCCTCTTGAGTGTCAACAAGGGATAATTATTAACGATTTTTTGCTCATTTTCATTCAAATTCAAGGTGAATAAGAATCTTTCTTGCTCTAATGTAGCTTTAAAATTAAGTAGAAGTTCTCTTTCCTTCTCCTGAATTCCCCTTTTTTCTTTTTTCTTTTCTTTATCTAACCTCTCCAGACGGAGTTCTACAAAAGCAAGGTCCTTTAGGAGCAATTCGCTATCAATCTTTTTAATATCGCGCAGAGGGTCTATACTCCCATCAATATGAAAGATAGTTTCATCTTTAAAAGCACGGATAACATAACAAATTGCATTTACTTCCTCTAATGATTTAAACAGCGTCTGATTATGTTCGGACTCGTTGGTGAGAGCGGGGAGAAGGAAGAGTTCTATCACAGCTGGTATCTTTTTCTTATTCGGATAGAGTTCAGCAAGTTTATTTAGACGGGGGTCGTGGACCTCGGCCAAACCCTTACTTCCACTCCCGGAGTGGAGGGAGGTTAAGAGTTGAAAAAGGGTGTGCTTGCCACTCTGCGGCAAACCGATTATTGCAATTTGCATCAATGACGCCACAATTTAGGCGACCCCGAAGTTTCGGGGGAGGCTAAATTGTATGGCGGAATTGACCCAGCACTAATTTTCTGCTGCGGTCTAAACCATCATACTAACTTACTTTTGTTCTCCCCAGGATTGTGTTCTCGCTTATCCTATGGCCGATAATAAATTCCTTACTGCTCATCCTTCTTCTTCCCTCTATTTGCAGTTCCTCTATCCAGAGTCCATTCCTTCCGGTAGAAACCAAAATTCCTTTATCTCTATCAATCTTTAATATTTCTCCAAAGAAAGAAGAGGCAAATTTTTTAGGAGCTACCCTTGTCTTCCAGAGTTTTATCCTTTTTCCCCGCCAGAAGGTAAACGCTCCTGGTTCGGGGGTAAACCCGCGAATTAGATTATGGATCTGAGACGCCGGTTTTGACCAATCAATTTCCCCGTCGCTCTTATTTAATTTGGGAAAATAGGTGGCTTCTTTCTCATTCTGGGCAGCGAGCACTACCTTTTTATGTCTGATTAATTCTATTGTTTCAAGCAAAGCCAATGCTCCTTCTTCTGCCAGACGCCGACCTAACTGGCCAGCGTTCTCTCCCTCCCTTATCTCTATCTCTTTCTGATAAATTATCTCCCCGGCGTCTATCCTCTCGCCAATCTTAATTACTGAAATCCCTGTCTTTTTCTCTCCATTGATTAAAACCCAGTTAATCGGGGCCGGGCCGCGATATCTGGGCAGTAAGGAAGGATGGAGATTTATGGAGTAAATTTTGGGGATGCTCAGAATTTCTTTAGTTAACTTTCGGCCGTAATTTACTACTATAAATAATTCCGGTTCATCTTTCTTTAAGGTATCTATAAAATCCGACAAGAAATTCTCGGGTTGATAGATGGAGAACCTTTGCCGTTGAGAAAATTCCTTTATCGGGTCAATACCTATTTTCAACCCTCTTCCCTTTCTTTTATCTGGTGAAGCCACCACTCCTAAAATCTGGTATCTGGAGGCAAGTTTTTTGAGAGAAACTAAAGCAAATTCTCCATTTCCCCAAAATATTATCTTCATTTTATAAAAAGGCATTCAATCGCTGTAATCGAATTTTAATCGCTGTAATCACGGGTATCACAAAAGTGATGCCCCTAAAAGAAAAACAAAGGGTCAACATCTACTATTATCCTTTTATCCACTCTCCTTCGCTGAAACTCGGCTAATACTTTTCTCAGAGATTGATTTGTTTTGAGGACATTTTCTGTCCTCAAGGTAATATACCAGGAATTTAAAAAATTGGCTGGTCCTAAAATCTTCTCTTTGCCAAATTCCCTTCTTAAATCCTCTGATAACTCCGTCATTCTTTTCTTTAATCTCTGTTCGTCTTTACCCTTTAAAATTATATTAATAAAATGTACAAAAGGGGGATAGTTTAGCTGGCGGCGATAGGTTATTTCCTGTGTGTAAAAATCCTCGTAATCTTCGCTGATAGCCGCAGTGATGCTGAAGTGAGTAGGGTTATAGGTTTGAATAATGAGTTCTGCTTTTGCCTGCTGGGCTTCCCTGACTATTTGAGAAAGTAGCTCGAAGGTACGCTCACTTGCCAGGAAATTAGGAGAATTAAGGATACTATCGGCGGAGATAACTCCTATTAAGCCCACCTGGGGAAAACTCTCGCCCTGCACTTTCCTCTGTCTGCCTAATCTCTCATAGATAATAACTCTTTTCTTCTTGGCCAGACATTCATCTATCTTTGTTTTCAAAAAAGGAGAAAGAGAAAACCTCTCTTTGTTTCTATCTATTATCCTTATATTGGGAGAGATATTATCGCCCCTTGTCTTTAACTTTAAAAGTTGATATCTCCCCGAAATGGCTTTATGATAGGATTCCAGGCAAGGGATAACGCTGCCTAAGACTACTATTGCTTTTTCTATCTTCGCTCTCTTGATTGCCACATTGCGGGCATTATAGCGAGGGATACTCTCTTCTTTGTAAGAGTTATCCTGCTCTTCATCGACAATAATCAGCCCCAAGTCTTTCAAAGGCGAAAAGACTGCTGACCTCGTGCCGATGACAATCCGGGCATCTCCCTTCTTTATCCTCTGCCACTCCTGAAATTGCTGGCGAGAAGAAAGTTGAGAGTGGTACTCAGCAATTATCTCTCCAAAATGAGAGATAAATCTTGCAATTATCTGAGGGGCTAAGGAGATCTCAGGAACTAATATAATTACCCCTTTATTTTGACTGAGAATGCCCTCAATTATGTGCAGATAAATCTTTATTCTTTCCTCGCTTTGTCCATACACCAGAAAAGTCCGTGGCTGGCTCTCCTTCATTGCCTTGATAATCTTATCTACGCCTGAAGGCGGTTCAGGTTTCAAATCTAAATTTTCTTTCTCCTTCACCCACCTGGAGGGCGGAGGTGCAAGCGAGGTCGGTCTTGTCTTTTGCGCTCCCCTTCGCAAGGCTGGGGGCAGAGTTATCGCCAGTGCCTCCCCCCAGGAGCAAAAGTAGTATTCCGAAAGCCATTTAACCAGAGATAACAAAGGAGAGGTAATAATCGGCTGGCTATCGATTACCTTTTTAATCTCTTTAACCTTCTTTAACTTCGATTCCTTGACTAATCCAACTATATAACCAACTGTCTTTTTCTTTCTAAATTCTACCCAGACCCTTTTGCCGATTTCAGCTTCTTCTCTTAGATGGTCGGGAACGGCGTAATCAAAAACTTTATCTACCGGAAGGTTTAAGACAATTTGGGCGTAGTTCATAACCAGCCTGCCGGCTACAAGCTACAGGCTTCAGGTTTTTTAAGCGCGGGCTTGAGGCTTGTTGCTTGCAACCAAAGAAAGTTCCTTCTTTATCTTCTTCATATCCTCCCAAACTGGAATCTTCCCTTGAGGGTTGCGCAGGAGATAGGCGGGATGAAATGTAGGAATCAGTTTTACCCTGTTAAATAATTTCGTTGAAGGCGAAATTCCGCCGCCTAAGGCGAGGGAATTAACAGGGTGAATCCCTTCATAATCATAAAATTTTCCTCTTAATTGTGAGATGGGAGAAACCACACCAAGCAGGGTTTGAGCGGCAAATTTCCCCAATGCACAAATTATCTGCGGACGGATTATCCTTATTTGCTCTTTTAAATAAGGAAGGCAATTTTCAATCTCCTGAGGCAGAGGATTGCGGTTTCCCGGCGGTCGGCACTTTAGGATATTGGTAATATAGACATCTTCTCTCTTTAGACCTATGGACTGGATGATTCGGGTAAGGAGTTGTCCGGCTTTACCCACAAATGGTTTTCCTTGCCTATCTTCCTCCTCTCCGGGCGCCTCTCCGACAAATAATAGAGAGGCCTCGTTATTTCCCTCGCCAAATACATAATGTGTTTTAGTTCTGGCAAGTGGGCACTTTGTACATTGGTGTACTCTTTGAGAAAGAAGCTCGAGCTCTTGAGAAGGAGAAATAGAAGGAGAAAAGAACTCCTCTATGCCGGCGAGCCTCTCTCCCTCTAAAAAGGTTTTGAGAGAGTCAATTATCTCTTTGTCTTTCATTATTCTTATGCTTTAAGATAATCCCACTTGCTTCCCATAAATCCTGAGCAAAATAATCCGGCTGGATATCCCATTTTTTAGCATCTTCTAACTTTGTCCTTCCCGAACCTACCAAAATAGTCTTGCAACCTATTCTTTTGCCTGCTTCTACATCTATAGAACCATCACCGACAAAATAGGTGCTTTTAAAATCAACTTCTTTCCCTTGAGTGGCTTTCAAAAACAAACCAATCTTGGGTTTGCGACAGTCACAGCCATCTTCTTCGCGATGCGGGCAATAATAGACCTCCATCCTTCCCCCTTCTCTTTTTACCTCTTCAATCATTCGTCGGGTAATCTCGTTTAGGGACTCCTGACTATAAATTCCCTTAGCTATTCCCGATTGATTAGAGATAACCTTAATTTCGTAGCCCTCTTCAGTCAATCTGCGGATCGCTTTTAAAGCATTGGGCAGAAAATGAAATTCCTCCCATCGAGTAACAAATTTTTTCTCGCCGGGATATCTATTAATCACTCCATCGCGGTCTAAAAAGACTACTTTTTTGTTCTTCATTCTTTGGGATTTGGAAATTGGGATTTCCGAATTTCGCCAAAGGCGAAATTCGCTGGTGCCCCTAACCTGATTTGAACAGGTACTTCTGGCTCCGGAGGCCAGCGCTCTATCCAATTAGGCTATAGGGGCAGATAAGCTTCAAGCTGCAGGCTTTCAGGTCGCAGGCTACAGGTTTTAAGTTTTCTGTTTTTGACCTGCAGCTTGGAGCTTGAGACTTGAGGCTTATTAGCTTGCAGCTTGCGGTTTGTAGCCTGTAACCTGTAGTATTTATATTATCTCAATTAGAGAAAAAAGTCAAACAGAAACAAAAAAGGACAGATTATCTGCCCTTTTATAATACCAAACTCAATGCAAAATCGGGTAACCCCTTCGAAATTGGTTTGCCCCGTTAGATAACTTTATTGAGAATAACATTACTCCAGCAAGGTGTCAATGTATCTATTTTAGAATAGAAGTTGTCTAACAGGGGAATCATCAACTATCCGATTGAAAATCCGATACCTTAAAGAACAACCAGTTCTTATCCTCGCTTAATTTGGGCCTTAATTTTAGCAAGCAATAATTGCCTTTCAATCTATCTCCCTTTAATTCAAAGATTATTTTTTGAGGAGCCCACTCTTGCAAAGCATAACTCCCTTTATCCCAAATCTCCACTTTGCCGGCACCGTATAATCCCTGAGGAATCTCTCCGGCAAAATCTGCGTAATCTAATGGATGGTCTTCTACCTGAATTGCCAGACGTTTAATATTAAACTCTGTGGGTGGCTGCTTAGGAATAGCCCAACTCTTCAGAACCCCATCTTTTTCCAAACGAAAGTCATAATGCAAGTGAGTTGCCTCGTGCCTTTGGATAACAAATATTGGTTCTTTTCCTCGTTTGAATTTTCTGGTTGCTCGTGGCTCAGGTGATTTGCTAAAATCGCGTTTCTTAAAATACTCGGTTAACTTTTCCATCAGAGAGAATTTCATTTAGGGCATCTATCCCTTTTTTCTCAAGGTCCTGGACAAACCTCTGAAAAATCCTCTGCGTTGTCCGCACATCGCCCATTGCCCGATGTTCTTGTTCATAGTCAATCTCAATACCTAAAGAGCGGGCAATGCTTCCCAGGCTATTACTCCAGAAGTCAAAATAGCGGCGAGCAAGAGATAGCGTATCTACTATCGGGCAGGAAGGAAAGGGTAGATTAAGGGTGTTAAGTTCAGCCTTCAGAAACCCCATATCAAAGAAAGCATTATGACAAACAATAACTGTTCCTTCTAACCTCTTTAATATATCCTTGGCAACCTCGCTGAATCTGGGTTTGCCCCTTAGCATCTGGGGGGTTATTCTGTTTACGGCATAAGCCCCTTCTGAGATCGGACGTCCGGGGTTAATAAGGGTATGAAAAGAAGAAACATCCTTACCATTACGGCTTTTTAGGATAGCAACTTCACAAATTTTGTCTCCATTATAGTGTTCCAGCCCGGTTGTCTCCACATCAAAAAAAGCAAAAGTAATATCCTTTATCATTTTGTTTTTTTATCAGTTCTCTACTGCCTACTGTTTTCTACTCTTTATCCCGGGGGCCAGCTTAGCTTTCTTCCCCCTAATAGATGAAGGTGAATATGAAAAACCGCTTGGCCGGCATCCTTGTTGTTGTTTAACACCAAACGATAGCCACTCTCGGCTATTCCTTTTTCTTCGGCGAGTTTTTTAGCAATAAAGATAAGTTCGGAGATGATATCTTTATCCGATTCTTCTAAATCGGAAATTCGAGAAATGTGTTTTTTAGGAATGATAAGGATATGCACCGGCGCTTGGGGGTTAATGTCCTTAAAAGCCAAAACCTTCTCGTTTTCATAGAGAATATCAGCAGGAATCTGCTTTGCTATTATTCTGCAGAAAAGGCAATTCATTGTTTCCTCGCTCATAACCTTACCTCCATATCATCTTGGCCGGAGAATGTATTGGGAAATATTTTTTTCGCCTCTCTTTCGGCCCTTTTTCTATCGGCTAAAGTCGGATAAAAATGAGGATTAAAATGAATAAGGGCTAATTCTTTGGCAGAAGCCTTTTGGGCTATCTGGGCAGCTGTTTGCGGATTTAGATGCGGCCAATCCTCTTTAGTCTCACCTACTTTTAAAGAACATTCGCAGAGCAGTAAATCAGCATTCTCGGCTAATCTTAGAGCGTTATCGCAGATTCCTGTATCCAAGCAATAGGCGATAATTTTATTATCTATCTCCAGGCGATACCCAAAGCAGGGTACAGAATGAAGAAGCGCCCGCCCTTCAACAAAAAAGGCTGAATCTTCCTTGTTCTCTCCCAGTCTGATAGAGCGCCCCTCTTTAACTTCAAAGAGTTTTACTGGATAAGGCAATTCATCCAAAGCCACTGTATAAGGGAAAGAGATAATCTTATTTAAAATTTCCTTTATCCCTTTATAGCCGTAGATTCTAAGCCCCTGGGGAAATTTGAATTTATTTAAACTGTGCAGACCAGTAATATGGTCTAAATGAAAATGACTCAGAAAAAGATAGATGGGCTTCTGAGTCTTGATAAATCTATCAATTTTATAAAGACCATCCCCCGCGTCAAGAATAATATAGCAATCCTTGCTTTCTATAAAGATGCAGGTTGTATTCCCTGCGCTTGTATTGAACCAACCGTTTGTCCCCAAAAAAATAATCCTTAGCTTCACCCTGTTACTTTATAGACCTTATCATGCTCATGCACTCTTTGGTTAACCTTAATTCCTACCTGGTCCCCGGGCTTTCCTTCTTGCACCTCTTGATGTTCAATCTGGAGAGAGTCTACTCTCTGGCTGAAATCGCTGGTATGCCCTTTGATATGGATGGTATCGCCAAGTTTTAGGACATCGGTCAAAGCAATTATCCCTACACTAATCTTGCCAAAATAATGAGTAATCGTACCGATTTCTTTTTCTTCCATTTTTAATAAGCACGCCACTTACGACACACCTGCCTAACGGCAGGAAGTGCTCGTAAATCACTGTGCGCATTCCGCCATCGGCAAGGCTCTGGCGGAGAGAAAGGCAGGTACTCATCTAAATTATGGCTTCATTTACCCCAACGCTTCAATCGCCTTATCATTATCTTCAGCCTTCAAAATAAAACGACAGGGAGAAGCGCCCTCAGAAACAGTGCCATAGCAATACAGTAGATTAACACCTGCCGATTTTAATTTCGTCCCAATCTGACTCAGTGCACCTATCTTATTTTCTAAATCAATCCTTACCACTTCTTCCTCTTCAACCTGCCACCCCTTTGTTTTAAGAGCGGGGATAACTTTCTGATTTTCCGAAGTAATGATGTAAAACTTCGCTTTTCCCTCTAAACCATAGGCATTGATTGCTTCAATATTCACATCTGTCTCGCTTATGGCTTGACTTACCTCGGAAAGCATCCCAACCTTATCTTCCGTAGTTACAACTAATTGACTTATCTTTATACCTGACTTCGGGTCAAGTTCTCTTTCTGTCATTTCCACCTCCTTTCCTTCCTCGCCGAAGGCGAGAGCCGACGAGTGCGCGAGCGAAGCGAGCAAGCGAGGAGGATAGCCCCGACGGAAGCGTCGGGGCGCTGTTCCATCTTCCTTACTCGCGAAGCGAGCCCTGAACCGTTCTGGTGCAGGGCGAGAGCCGAAGCCCCGAAACTTCGGGACGCCTTTTGTTTTTTCTTCCTTCCTCGCCGAAGGCGAGAGCCGACGAGTGCGCGAGCGAAGCGAGCAAGCGAGGAGGATAGCCCCGACGGAAGCGTCGGGGCGCTGTTCCATCTTCCTTTTCGCTGTAAGGCGAAGGGTTTCTCCTCGCGAAGCGAGAGCCGAAGTTTTCCGACGATATGTCAGAGAGTTGAGAATAGAAATTTGCGGAGCAAATTTTGTTATCTTTTTACTTTACTACACAATACCAACTTTGTCAACCCTGTTAAATTCGTGTAGCGACTATTTAGTAGGATTGACTCTCTTAATTCTCGTTCCGCTGGTGACCTGGTGACTGGCGACTAGAGACTTTCTTTAACGGACAACGCCCACAATCAGGTTTTGTCTTTTTACAGATATCCTTTCCCAGACGCACAAAAAGGGCGTGGAACTCGTTGAACAATTGAGCATCTAAAGGTAGGTTCTGCATAAAGAGCTGTTGAATCTTCTGATAATCTGCCTTCTCGGAAATCAATTGGAGACGCGATAATATCCGACGGGTATAAGCATCCACCACAAACACTGCTCTATTTCCCGCATAAAGCAAAATAGAATCGGCGGTCTCCTGACCAATACCTTTAATCTCCAATAACTCCTGACGGAGAAGTTGCGTCTCTTTTTTAAACATCCTTTTGACACTACCGCCGTAATTAATAAACAGAAAATCTATAAACGCCTTCAGCTTTTTTGCTTTCTCATTAAAATAACCTGCAGGACGAATTGCCTTGGCTAAATCTTCGAGCGGCACATCCCTTAACCCTCGCGCAGAAAGTAACCCTTGTTCTTTGAGATTTCTGATCGCTTTCTCCACATTTGTCCAGGCCGTATTCTGGGTCAAAATTGCCCCGACAATTATCTCAAAGGGACCTTCTCCAGGCCACCAATTTTGTGGACCAAATGCCTTGTAGAGCCGCTGATAAATTGTCTGGATTTTTACCATCTCTTTCCCTCCTATACAGCAGATTCCCGCCTGGACCTAAAAAGAGAAAAGGATCTTCCGCCATCTCGGATTGAAAATCCGATGCAATAAAAAACCTTCGCAAAAACAGCAAAGGTTTTTCATAACTCACTAAAAAATATGGCCGGCTAAACCCCGTTAGGAACGTTGCTAAATAATTTCATTTTGGAAGGATTTCTAACGGGGTAAACCGGCCTATTTGTCTTTTTAGGTTATAACTTCACTACATTCGTGGCTTGTTCACCTTTAGAGCTCTGCTCGATATCAAACTCGACCTCCTGGCCTTCCTCCAAAGACTTAAAACCTTCACCCTGAATTGCACTATAATGCACAAATATATCATTGCCTCCCTCAGGGGTAATAAATCCATAACCTTTCTGGTTACTAAACCATTTCACCTTTCCTCTTGCCATTACTTATTTCACCTCCTTTCCTTTCCGCAAATTTCGCTCTCGTTTCCCTAATAGAACGAGTATAGCATATACTATTCTTTTCTACTTGTCAACCCTGTTAAATAGCCTGGGGCAATTCGGCCATAGGTGAGTTATTAACAAGGTTGACTAAATTAATCTAAAAATTATTCTATCTCCTCAAATTCCACATCCACAGCATCTTTGTAATCAGATTTATCATTCTTATTTCTCTTGTGATAACCTTTATGGGCAAAAGTTTCTTTCCCTAAAATAAGCTTAAACAGAAAACGAAATAATAAATAAAGAAATAATAATCTCACGATCAAACTTACCATTTTACCCTTCCCCCTACCTTACTTCCACCGCCCAGGTGAGCTAATTGCAAAAGCAGGAGTTTGAATTACGAACTCTCACGGTGTAAATCTAATCAAAAATAACGGTTTTATTATTATAGACAAGAATCTTTCTCTCTAAATGCCACCTCACGGCGCGGCCCAAAACTATCTTTTCTAAATCTTGACCTTTTCTTATTAAATCATCGAGAGAATCCCGATGGCTTATCCTGATGGTATCTTGCTCAATAATTGGGCCGGCATCCAACTTTTCTATAAGGTAATGGCTGGTAGCACCGATAATCTTAACTCCTTTTTCGTAGGCTTGTTTGTAAGGTTGCTTACCTGCAAATGCGGGAAGGAAAGAATGGTGGATGTTTATAATTTGCTCCGGAAATTCTTCTACAAATTGCTTGCTAAGAATCTGAGTGTATCTCGCCAGAACAATAAGGTCAATCTTCTCCTGTTTTAATAGCGCTATTTCCCTCTTCTCTTGTTGCAACTTATTTTCCTTAGTAATAGGAAACTCTACAAATCGGATACCGAAACTATCGGCGGTTTCCTTGGCAAGGGAGTGATTACTTATAATTAAAGGCAGTTCACAATTTAGCTCACCCCCTTTAAAGCGCAAGAGCAGGTCGTGGAGGCAGTGTTCATATTTAGAGACAAAAATAGCCATACGCATAACTTTATCAGCGAAGTGAAGTGCCCAGCGCATTTTGAACCTATCGGCTAAGGGTCTAAAACTTTCAGCAATCTTATCCTTCTCGATTTTAAAATCCTTCAGTGACCATTCAATTCTCATAAAGAAGGTATTGGTCTGAGAATCTATATGCTGGTCGGCGTGCTCTATATTGCCGTTGTTTTGATATATAAAATTAGCAACACTGGCGGTGATCCCTTTTGTATCCGGGCAGGAAATAAGAAGCATTGCATTATTATTCATAACAAATTCAAGCCCTCCTTAAATTTCTTGGCAGTCCAATTCAATCGGGGACTCAAAAGATATCCCGTCTAATTGGCTCGCGTTTTTTTCTTGCTTTTTCCTATTCCCCTATCAAATGCGGAATTACTATCCACAAAAGACGCCAGTTTTCTTCCTTCTCCAGAGAGACAACTCCCCCGGGATAAAATTTAATCAAATTTAGGTCCTCATTTCCTGATAAAAGCAGAGAGGCTAAACTTGCTAAAAAAGGCAGGTGTCCGACGAGCATTAAATCTAAATTAGATTTGATAATCTCTGGGGGAAGTTTCTCCACCGGGTCAAGGGGATTAAGGTCCTCTCTTTCAACCAAATCTTCGCCTATACCTACCTCCTTAAAAATCTGAGCAGTTTGAATTGCTCTCAACTTCTTGCTATGCCAGATGCAATGTATTTTTACCTTTCCTTTTAGAAAATTCGCTATTTTAAAAACATCTGTTTTTCCTTTTTCAGATAAGGGCCGCTCTGGAGCAGTTTCCTTAGATAAAGCCTCTCCATGTTGAACTAAATACAACCTCATTCTTTACCTCCTTTTCCAGCTTTGGTTTATTTTAACAGGTAAGATGAAAAGCGCCTACTACTTTTTTACCCTTCTCAATATACTCATTAAAAATCTGAGAAGCTTGGCTGGTATTCTTCTCAATGAGCTCTATCTGCTTATCTTTAAGCACTTTCTTGGTGTACTCAGGTATATCTACGGCGCCGTACGCCCCTGTGCCAACTATCAGCACCTCTGGTTTATAATCTATCACTTCTTTTAAATCCTCTATTGCTAAACAGTGCCCTTCTCTCCGCCACCAGTTAGTCCTGACTCTTTCAGGGAAAATAATCAAGTCTCTATTATATACCTTGCCATCAACGGTCATCAAGCCGAATGAGTAGGTCTCAATTTTCATCTTTGATTAATTCAAATAGAGATATTTATTCTGGAACACTCATTTCTCCTCTCGTTTTAACCAAGGGAAGTTTTGTCACCATCCTCTCCGTCTCTTCTATAACATTGGCTGTGATAGTTAAAATACCGGCAATCAGCAAAAATAGAATCTTTTTCTGCATCTTATCCTGAGATTTTCTTTAGCAAATCTGCAAATCTCTTGGCAAATCTTTGGCAGTTAGCTTCTGCCCTTTTATCCAAAGCGCCAATGGCTACCGGGCCATAGTGGTCGCCCTGAAAATCCCCTTGAATAATCATTCCGTGAATAAGCATTGCCTCTAAAATGCTCGAGATAGCGGTTTCATTTCCTCCGCCGATATTATTAGAAGAAGTAAATGCTCCTCCTATTTTTCCATCCAACTTTCCGTGAAAAGCTACACTTTCATCTAATAATTTTTTAATCTGATAAGCGCAAGTCCCATAGTAAGTAGGCGTCCCAAAGATTAAACCCTGATAATTGACTAAATCTTCTGCTTTTACTTCCTCAACCCTTTTAAGAATAACCTCCAGATTCTCTTTTTTAATGGACTCAGCGATTGTCTCAGCCATCTGTTTGGTATTTCCTGTCTTTGAATAATAAGCAATTAATACCTTCATTTTTTCACCCCCTTTTTTTTTAATGCACCTTTGATTACTTCGCTTACTAAACTTTGTTTATCAACCTTTGACTCCTGAATAGAAAATCTAAAAATTTTCTTTGCACCTTTGTTTCTCACTTCCTTTTCCATTATATTTAAACATCGCCTTACACCGAGTCCACTGCCATAGGTAACAAACAGAATAACATCCTTGTCTTGTATGCCTCTGCATTCATTTAGATATTTATTCATTGCCGGAGCGGGTGCAAAAGCCCAAACCGGCGTTCCTAAGCAAATAAGAGCGTATTCAGAAAGGTCTATCTTTATAGGTTTAATCTTCGTCTTTGTTCTCTTAAACGCCTGCACCGCTTGAGTAAAAAATGCTTTTGGTTCATTAATAGGTTCTAACTTGATTAACTCAGCAGAGCCATTTTGCTTAATATGCTCAGCCAATATCTCAGCAACCTTTGCCGTATTGCCGCTATGCGAGTAATAGATAATGATTGATCTCATTATTTAATTTTATCTTCCCTGGGCATTACTTTAACCTCGAAACTGCTCCCATAAGCGCTCAAACCGAGATTCATATATTAGATGGTAAAGATAGACCTTATCGGGAAATAATTCCTTTATTAACTCCTTAAATTTAACTTTTTCTATCTCTATATCTATGCGAGGATAATCAGAATTTAAAATAAGGGAAACTATCTTTTCTGAAGCCCTCTTTATCTTTGAGAGTTTCTCCTCTTCGACTTCCTGCTCATAGTGCTTGAGTTCTTTTTCTAAATTATCTGTAAACTCCTTATGATTTAATCTGACTCTTTCTCCGCATTCACAGATTACCTCTTTTTCAAATTCAAACAGGGTTACATCGTATTCTCTACCACACTTAGGACATCTTATGGCCATAACTTCCACAGATCTATCTTTTCCAGATGTGCTCATGGCAATTAGAAATGGGAAACGGAAATTTAATGCTTATTATCGTTTCCACACCTCTGACTTTGCCTTCCCAATAAAGTTCTTTTTCTCTTTTTTTAAAATGGTCGTCTAAAAAATCTAAACCAAGTGGTCTTAAAAACCAATCAAAATCATACCAATAACCTTCCTTTACCCCTTTTACATCACATAAAAGAAGGGTTGATTTTTTGGGTTCATCAAATTCTATCTTAGAATCAATAATGTTTCTATGGTACCTCTGGATATTTCTTTTAAAAGAATCAATTTCTTTAGTTATAAATTCTTCTTTAGAGTTTAAAATTTCATAAAAATCCTCTTCATCCCAAAAAGCTTCCTTCTGGTAATGAGCAACCCCTCCTTCTACTTTTATTTTTATATCTTCTTTTATCGCATTAATATCTATTTGTTCTGATATGCCAATAGACCTTCCCGGCAAGAAAACTCCCAAGCTAACCAAACCGATTATTACTAATCTCCTCATCGCAATACCTCCTGAAACCAATGTTCAATAAACTAAACCCCGTTAGAAAGGGCGGGGCTTTAATCCCGCCCTTTCTTAATAAAACATTTTTTCCCCGCCCACCCCGTTAGAGACCTTGCTAAAGATGGTTCAATGTCATAAGACGAAGGTTTATCTCAAATAGCAAGAGTAGTCTCTAACGGGGCCCACGGAGGGGGGCTTTCTAAGGGGGTAAACCATCTTTTTACGGCTTACAAACCTTGCAAGGAATATATCCCTTATCTATTGCTTCCTGACGATTATTAAACCAAATTTGATTCTCTGGTTTTATTTTCTTAGCCCACATACACTCGGGTTTGTGAAATTTTTTAGACTTTTTATGTCCAACATATTTGCCTTTAAATGAAAATTTAGCAACAGGCAAAGTGACCCCTGTAGCAACTGGCAGCTTTTCTAATCTATTTTTATCTTTATACTCACAAGTATCAATATAAGTGCCGTCCCAGAATTTATTAAATTGCTCTCTGTATCTTCTGGCGAGTTCTCTGGACTTTATTATCAGCACATTCTCGTCATTCCTTAAATCTGCACTGACAGTCCAGTTATATGAACCGGTGATAGTAATGTAGTCGTCAATAATACAAAATTTGTTATGCATAATACCGGAACCGCTTATTAATCTTATATTAACGCCCTTATTCTCTAAAAATTTACTCTTTGTGTATTCATAATGGGGTTGCTCCTCATCCAAACAGACCTTAACATCTACGCCCCTATCCTTTGCTCTCACTAATGCCTGGGCTATAGGCCTTGAAGTAAAATAATACATTGCTACATAGACACAACTCCTGGCATTATCAATTGCCGAAACAATTTCCTGAGCACAATTATCCTGCGGTGAGAATAAAACTTTTATTTGAGAGGTAGATTCAGAAAAGTTCTGAGCAGTAATTAAAGGAGAAAATGCAAAGATTGCGATGGATAATAAAACAAAAAATAAAAATTTTCTCATATTTCTTGCAGTTAATTATAATTAAACATCACCCGATTCTAATGCACCTGCCTGCCGGTAGGCAGTTGTTTACCCCATTAGAGAAAGCCCGCGATTTCAATCGGTGGTCATTACCGATTGAAGCTGACGGTGGTTTAATGCTACCGTCAGCGCAAACCGTTAGAGGACGAAGTTCTCTAACGGGGTTTGGTTTTCTTAGAGTTCATTTTCACACTAATTTCTGAATGAGTTTATTTCTCGTTTTTTCTCCCTTTATAATTCTCAACTCAGATTTCCTGCAGTTAAAATGTCTGGCTAAAATCTGGATGAGTAGCTTGTTTGCTTTTCCTTCAATTGCTGGTGCAGTAAGATAAACCTTAAGTCCTTTTTCTTCCTTTTTGATTTCATTCCTTCTGGCATTAGGAGTTACCTTTACAGGGATAACATTAACCATCTATCTCCATCTCATCTGGTTCCGGCCGATAAGAACGCATCTTTCTCTTCTCTGACCTTTTCCTTTTGGCTTCCAACATCTTCTCTTTGGCCCGCTTTGAACGCTTGCGCTTCTGTCTTCTTATTTTTTCTATCCGCTTCTTCTCTTCTGATAATACTCCTAATTTAATTCTCTCAATTTTATTTACCAGAATTCTCCTTGCCAAAAATCTATTCAAGGCCTGTGAACGCTCCTCTTGACATTTTACCTCTATGCCAGTCGGTATATGCTTTAAATAAACGCAGGTGGATACTTTATTTACATATTGGCCCCCTTTTCCACCTGAACGGATAAATTTCTCCACAAGGTCCTTTTCATAAACCCCTAACCTGCGCATCCTTTTCTGCAATGCTTCTTGTTTAACCTCACTTACACCAAAGTTCATAATACATCAAAGAGTTTTTCATTTCGGCAATATAACCTAATTAACTAAAATTCATAATGCTTTTTAAACGATCAAATTCCGATAATCTCCCCACGGTTAATCATATCCTCTATCTTTTGCTTAATCCAATGTTTAAGCAAACCCCGCCTCAAGGGAACTAATCCTACCTTCGGAAGCCTCGGGAGAACCTATAAAGCGGATAAACTTTCATCAATACTCCCATCAGGGAGCATATTATCAGGATGGTATTCGCCTCTCTCTTCCATCTTTCGCCTGACACAATCCGGGTTGCTTAGCATACAGTAGTTCTCAATCCATTTTCTATCTAACTTCCCTTGCTCGTAAAACCTCCTCATTGGGCAAACAGGGTACCATTTGCATTCCTTCTTTTCCATCACTGCACTCCCGTATCGGCTGACTTGAGAAACTCTCTTATCCCCGAGAGAAAGACCCCCTCGGAATCAAGAAAAGCAGAATTGTGGCTTCCTTTTATCTTTAGCAATTGTTTGGGTGGAGGGGCACCTTTAAACAATTTTTCGGCTAATGAAAAGGGAATCATCTCGTCATCAACGCTGTGAATAATAAGTTTAGAGGCGCTAATATTCTTTATTTTACCAATAGAATCAAAGCGGCTGGCAAATACAGCCGGGGGAACAAAGGGATAGATTACCTTTATTATATCTCTGGCGCAGGTAAATGTCCCTTCGGTGATAAGGGCTTTTATGTTTGCCTTTGTCGCCAGGTCAATTACTACCGCCCCTCCGATTGACTCCCCATAAAGGACAATCTCATCGGGAGGAATCTTTTTCTCGAGAACAAGATAATCATAGGCCGCTTTTCCGTCCAAATATAACCCCTTTTCGTCGGGCTTGCCTTTGCTTTTGCCATAGCCGCGATAATCGAAAATAAAAACATTTAACCTTAATTTGTTAAATAGGGCTATTTTTTCCAAACGGTGGCTTATATTTCCGGCATTGCCATGAGCAAAAAGAAGAGTAATCGATGCTTGCTTAGCCGGGATAAACCAGCCATTTAATTCTACTCCATCCGTTGTTTCAAAATACACATCCTCAAAAGGCAATCCCCGATAAGAAGGGGTAGCGGCAATCTCCTTTTCGGGAAAATATATACTCTGTTTTTCTTTATATCTCATCATAATTAAGAAAAAAATAACGACGAAGATAAAGTAGAAAATGGTTTTGAGCATTTATAACTCAACCCCATTAGATAGCGGCTTCGCCTATCTAACGGGGTAAATCTCTCTGCATAGGTACAAATCTCACCGGGATAATGCTTTCAATCTCGATCTTGCCGTCTTTTTTCTTGATGAGTTTTAATTCTTGATAGCGCTCGCCTAACGGAATAACCATCTTCCCACCCTCCTTTAATTGCTCAATGAGAGCCGGGGGTATCTGCTCGGGGGCGCAGGTAACAATAATCGCATCAAAGGGGGCATACTCTTCCCAACCAAGATAGCCATCGCCGCATTTAACCTTGATATTTTCATAACCTAAACTTCTGAGCAACTTCTCGGCTTTTTGGGCTAAGCTGGGAAGGATTTCAATTGTGTAAACCTCGGCGGCTAATTCGGCTAAGATTGCTGCCTGATAACCCGAGCCAGTGCCAATCTCCAGAACCCTTTCCTTGCCTGAAAGAGAGAGCAACTCGCTCATCAGGGCAACAATATAGGGCTGCGAGATTGTTTGACCTTCGCCGATGGGTAAAGGGCTATCTATATAAGCCAGATGGCGATATTCCTGAGGCACAAACAGATGTCTTTTTATCTTACGCATCGCATTCAATACGGCTTTGTCCTTAATCCCTCTTGCCTCAATCTGAGAACTCACCATCTGCTCCCGCAAGTTCTTAAAATCTATCCTTCTTGATGCCTTCAATGGCAAATCTTGCCCAAAAACAACCCTGGTGATTGCCAGGAATAAAATTAGGCCTACCAACCAAGTTTTATTCATAATTCTTCTTGCTATAACTTCGTTATAACTGATTACAGAGATTAATATAGACTTCAGCTTTCTTTAATCTCGGCAATCTCTTTTTTAATCGTTGTGAGCAAACATCCTGAGTTTTATAGTATATCTCTTAAAATCCCCGATGCAGCCCCAGCCTTAGAGCATAATCTATAACTTTTTTGTATTCATCAGGGGTTATCGGGCGGTTGATTTCGGGATAATCTCTTGCTTTAAAACAGGGTCTATATTGGTCCATTATATTTACATAGCTATTTCGGGAAATGCTTTTGGCTATGAAATCGAGAACCTCAAATGAACCGGCAATGTTGTTTGGCAGAATTAAATGGCGAATAAGCAAGCCTCTCAAGGCTATGCCGTTTTCGTCTATTACCAAATCCCCGACATCTTTATGCATCTGAGAGATTGCCTCGCGGCAAATATCCCAGTAATCCTCTGCTGCTGAATATTTCTTTGCCTGGGAGCCCTCAGCATATTTGGCATCGGGCATATAGATGTCAAATACCCCCTCTATTTCCTTCAAGGTTTCCACTTTATCGTATCCGCCGCTATTATAGACCAAAGGCAATTTGAGCCCACCTTCAATCGCCAGAGGGAGTGCCTCTACTATTTGAGCAATCACATGGGTTGGGGTTACAAAATTTATATTTTCACAACCAACTTTCTGGAGATAGAGCATCATCTTGGCGAGCACCTCCGGCTTCACCTTCTCTCCCTGGCCTAAGTGCGAAATGGTATAGTTCTGGCAATAGATGCAACCTAAATTACAACGGCTTATAAATATCGTCCCTGAACCACCTCTCCCAACAAGGGGTGGTTCTTCGCCGAAGTGTGGACCGCCACTTGATATAATTGCATACCTACCGGTGCCGCAGAAACCACATTCATCATTAAGTCGGTTCACTCCACAGTTGCGTGGGCAGAGCCGACAATTCTCAAGTGCTGTTATTAAATTCTTTTTTATTGAATTTAACCTATTCTGTTTATATAATTTAAGATAGGAGGGGAGCATTAAGTTCTTCGGAAAAGGCGAAAAAACCTTCTTCTTTTCTTCCTTTTTATCAGGGCTTTGATTTCAGCGATTTTCTTCCTCGCCTCCTCTTCCCCGGCTTTTATACAAGTTTCGGCTCTGGAAAAGTGTGCCCATTTTATATTTTTGATTGCCGGTTCAAGAACAACATCGGCAAATTCCAGTTGTAAGGCGTTCAAGGCTCTCGCTCTCATATCGCAAACCTGATAAAATGCATTCATCCCCTTGGAAAAATCCCGCCGCGCAAGCTCAGGTTGTAAATTAACCGCAATTATCAAATCTGCCCCCATTTTTTTAACTACTCTTACAGGAACAGATGCAATTGCCCCACCATCGGTTAAAAGTCGGTCGTTGATTCTCACCGGAGGAAATATAGCTGGAATTGAAGAACTGGCAAGAATCGCCCTATCCAGCCGTCCACTGTGTAAGACAATCTCCTCGCCACTGTTCAAATCTGCGCAAACGGCATAAAAAGGAATTTTAGTATCGGCAAATACCTTTCCTCCCAACCAGTCTTTAATTCCATCTTCTATTAGCGAAGAATCAAGAACAAACCCTTGCATCTGCTGCTTACTGAGAGCGTATATCTCGCGGATAAAGGTGTTAACCTTTTTTTGAATAGCGCCTTTACCTTTAAAAAACTCGGGTGACACTGCTCTTTCTATTCTGGATATATCTATCTCTTTTAATGCCCTGAGTAATTTCCTCTCCAATGCCTCGGCGTCGGGATTTAAGGCATAGCCTCCTCCAACAATCGCCCCCATACTCACCCCGGCAATCAAATCTATGCTCACGCCGGCTTCTTCCAATACCTTTAAAACACCTAAATGGCTCAATCCTCTCACTCCCCCGTCGCCCAGAGCTAAGCCGATTCTAATTTTATACATTTCTTAACCTGAAGCTTGCAGCCTGTAACCTGAAGCTCATCCCCAAATCTCCACCTCCAGTTTTAAATGAGTATTAAACCTCTTTTGAACCTCTTTGCGCATTATTCTAATGAGGGCTAAGACATCCTCTGCTTTAGCCTTTTGGTTATGATTGATAATAAAATTGCTATGCCGAGAAGAAATCTCTGCTCCGCCTACTCTTCTTCCTTTTAAACCGCATTGCTCAATCAGCCAACCTGCTCCTTTTTTCCCTTCTGGATTCTTAAAGATGCAGCCTGCCGAAGAGAGGGTCAACTCCTGCGTCCTCTGGCGATAAGCAATAAAATCACCCATCTTCTTGGCAATTGCTTCTTTATCGGCTCTTTGCAGACTGAATTTTGCTTCTATGATAATATGGGGAAAATCCCTTTCTTTTTTTTCTCCATCAAGCATCTTCACATAATCAAGCACTTCCTTAATCCTTCTTTTGAAGGGATAAGATACGCTCAAATTTGTCTTTATTGCCCCGCCCACGGTAGCCGGAACCCCGACAACAAACTCCAATCCGCTCAATCCATTATCCCTGGCTACCTTTAGGGCTTCTGTCAGTTCTGCTCCGCCTCCACAACGCAAGCTTTGTCCTTCTCTTTTAACATAAGTGAACCCAGGGGAATTTAGGCGAATCACTATCCCTTTTACGCCGTTGTCCCTGACTAAAAGATTACTTCCCCTGCCGATGACAAAAAGAGGGATTTCTTCATCAACAGAAAATTTAACGAGTTTAGTTAAAGAAGGAATATCTGTCGGTTCAACCCAGGCTTCTGCCGGGCCACCCACCCCTAAAGTAGTATGCTTAGCAAGCGGCTCATCAAATAG
>JAGGUG010000128.1 GCA_021158625.1 Candidatus Omnitrophota bacterium
TTCTTTATTTACCAGAATTAATCTTATTTTCTTATCTTTTAATCCTAAATCCTTACTAATAATCTCTATCTTATGTTCTCCCCTTCCTTCCTTTATTCGTCCATTCGTAAGAGATTCGTTATTCGTAGATGTTCCTCCTCCTATCTCCACCTCTCCAATCTTTACATATTTCCTGTTTTTACTATCAGCCACCAGCCACGAGCTATCAGCTATCTCTCTCCCATCCACCTTTATTTCCCATTCTCCATTCTCCATTTCCCTTTTCCCATTCCCCGTTTCCCATTTCCTGTTTTCCATCCATATCTCATACACCCCCGCTTTTTCTATCGTAAAGAATAATCTTAACTTTTTTTAAAAAGTCATTGGCTACATTGACAACTTCCTCTGCTCCAATTTTAGACCATTCATCATAATAGTCGGCATTCTCTCTCAAACCCTTACCTTTTTGCAAATTCTCAAGGAAATGAATGGATAACTTCCCTGTCTCTACGTAAAGAGCTTTCAAGGCAGCAATAAGACAATAATGACTCCTTTCACGATAGTTTTCATTATATAAGAGCGCTCTTGCTGAATGAAACATAGAATAATAAGCTTGGATAGTAGCCCATTTGTATCTGTTTCTTCCTAAAGATTCTTTTGCTTCCGAATAATCTTTCTCTGCTATATTCAACTCTTTTTTAACTAAATTTTTACCTGGAGAAAATCTTCTAATTTTATTCTTTTTAATACAATTCATAAATTCAGGATTTTTTATTCCTTTTCCCATAAAATAATCCCCCGCTGAATCTGTTTATAGAAAACTGGATTTTTTCTCTTGAGTTCTATTTCTCCTAATTCTGTCCTGATTACTAATTGTATCTTTCGCTTAAATCTCATTTCCGCAATCCCTTTTTCTATCTCTTCTTTTTTATTACTCACGATAAATAAATCTATATCACTATCCAAAAAATCTTCTCCTCTGGCTAAACTGCCAAATAATATTATCTTTGATGACAATTTTCTTAATTTCTTAATAATTGGCCGCATATAAGCTACTGCTTTTAAAATCTTTAATTGTCTTACAGCAGGGTCTTTATAATTCAAAGAGTAAAGATACATCTTACCTTTTCTATTTCTAAATAAAATATTCACTTTTGCAAGTTCTCTTAAAGCATAATTTACTCCTGACTTGCTGATTTTAGTATATCTCTGTATATCCTTTTCAATAAATTCTTTCTCAGGATAATCTAAGAAAAAATCTAAAACTTTTTGAGAATTAGTTGATATTAAAATACTTCTAAGCTTATTCATAATTTATGTCTATTATCCAATATTTTGGACTACTTTCCATTATATTGGAATATCATTGCTTGTCAATAAAATTGCTTAATCCAACCAATTAAACCAATCAAATTAATTAACAAAGAACTCCCCCTTCCCCTTCTCAAGAATGTAGCATAATTCCGTTTCCGGTTTATTTATTTTTCTCCAAATTTCCTGTTCCGCTTTCTCTCTTTCTTCTTTATCCACCAAAACCAATTTTATGTTTTGTTCTTTCATTTTTAAATTTTGCTCTTTATTTTTGATATTTGCATTTTGATATTTGATATTAATAACGTGTTTCTCTTCACTCATCTCCACCTCCCCCACCTTTACATATTTCCTGTTTTTCCTATGAGCTATGCTTGCCCCGTAGGTTCCGACTTGTCGGAATCCTTCGGGGAGCCACGAGCTATGAACTAATTCCCCATCAATCTCTATCTCAAACTCAGGAATCTCTTCCTCAACCTCAGAGACATCAACATAGACCTCATAAACTCCCGCCTTCTTTATCCTAAACCTATGAGCTATGAGCGATGAGCTATCAGCTTTATCTTGCTTTTTACTATGAGCTATCAGCTATCAGCTATGCTTGCCCCGTAGGCCTGTCCTTCGGGGAGCCAGAAATTTTCGAAATTTCCCAGGGAGAAATAAATTCTTTCTCCTTCTTTTCTCCTTTTAAACCTATACAATAATACTTTTTTAATTTATATTTTTCTAAAAAATAATTGAGTGGTCTTTTTGAAAATGAAGCAAAATTGATTTTTACTTCAATAGGGATGATTTTATTTTTCATTTTCAAAATAAAATCTATCTCCTTTTTATCCTTAGTGCGCCAATAATAAAGAAAACCCTTGCCAAAAGTTTTTACTAATTGAGAAAAGACAGCAGTTTCAAAAACCTCTCCTAAAATCTGAGGAGAAATAATTTTTAACCATAAAAGGTGCGCAAGTCCACTATCATAAAAGTAAATCTTGGGAGTTTTAAAAAGCTCTGACCTTAAATTTTTAAAAAATGGTTTAACTAACTTAATTACATATGTCTGCTCCAAGATAAACAGGTATCTTTCCACAGTCTGTTTAGCTAAACGGCAGGTATTGGACAATTCTTCTATATTTAGAAGCTTCCCACTTTGAGAAGCTAAGGTTTCTAAAAGTTTGTTGAACTTCTCTATCTCTTTAACATCGGCTAAATCTCTAATATCTTTTCTAAGATAAGTATCAATAATCTGCCAGATATATTTTTCTTTCTTATCCTTTTCTGGAATAAGAGCTATCTTGGGATAACTACCATAAAGGGTAAACTCTCTAAATAGTTCATTTAATTGCCCCTCCTTAATTTTTGTCAACACGGGTTCTATACTTTTGGAGTAACCTTTAAAAATTAAAAACTCCTCAAAAGAAAGGCCGAAAATTTCAAAGACAAGAATACGTCCCACTAATGCCTTTTCAAATTTTTTTCTTATTTCAAAAGTTGAAGAACCAGAAACAACTAACTTTAAATTCGGATAATGATCGCTTGCTAACTTTAAGAAATTCGTAGGATTTTCTAAATATTGAATTTCATCAATAAGGACAAAAATCCTTTTCTTAAAATCGAAACCGTTTTCGACAAGAAGCTTTTTAAGATTCTCTGGTCCTTGATTCAAAACCTCTAAATATCTCCTCTCCTCTAAATCAAGATAATAGGTCGGCTGGCTTTTCTCTTGGAGATAATTCTTGAGCCAGTATAAAATAAAAGTTTTACCTACTTGTCTTGCTCCATAAAGAACAATTGTAATAGGGTCATAAAGATATTTTAAAATTTCATCCACTATTTTTCTTTTATAGATAACCTTTTCCTTCATATAAATCCTGCTATAGGATAAACGAATAATTTAACTTAACATAAACCTTACTACTATTTTAGTCAAACTTAAAATAAAGTCAACAAAATAGATTCCTGCCACCACTTCCCCAATATAAAGTGCACACTTTCAGCGTCGCTCATTTTGTCAGCTATGAGCCAAGAATAATGAGTCAAGAGCAATGAGCCAAGAGCTATCAGCTAATCTACGGCACATAAAACTCCCCATCCTGACTAAATATATACGCCACTTCAGTTTCAGGGTTATTTATCTTCTGCCAAATAATCTCCTCAATATGTTCTCTTTCTTCTCCATTCACCAATACCAACCTCGATTTCTCATCTTTACTATGAGCTATGAACCAAGAGCTATGAGCTTCTACTTTATGCTCCCCTTCCTCCATCTCCACCTCCCCTACTTTTATATATTTTCTGTTTTTACTATGAACTATGCCTGCCCCGTAGGTTCCGACTTGTCGGAATCCTTCGGGGAGCCACGAGCTATGAACCAATTCCCCATCAATCTCTATCTCAAATTCAGGGATTTCTTCTAACTCCGATGTATCCAACCAGAACTCGTAAGTCCCTGTTTTTTCTACTTTTATTTTCTCTTTGCCATTTGCCATTAGCGATAAGCAATAAATCATCTCCACCGCCAAATCCTTCCACCCTGTATCCTTAAATACGAAATTATTCGCCTCTTTAACTGGCATCTTGTATCCGGTATCGGGTATCTGATTTACAAACACCAGCACCGGTTTCCCATCAAGATATTTCGTCTCCGTCATCGGCATAAGTGTCTCTATATCGCCAGTAACAATAGTGGGAGTGGTGGAGGGATAGATGTGGGGGAGAAAATATTCATCAGAAAGTTCATAAAGGACATAATACCGCGAATCTCTTGTAATTTCTATTCCCTTCTGTCTTTCTAAAATTGGCTCAATAATTTTTGCTTTTAAGTTACCTTTCAATACTTTAAGACCTCCCCCAAATTTAAAATCGTACTTTTCGACAAAATCTTTATGCAAAAAGATATATTTGATATTTAACAGTTTTGTATAATCTAATACTGAGTCAACATTATTTTCAAATTTCATATCTGCCCAAGAGTCTCCTTCGATAAGACCATTGGCAATAAACCAATAGGAATCTAAAACAGGACTATCCAGAAAGAACCAATCAGGATGAGGCCCAACATATCTATTACCATTTTGCCACTGTAATAATAAACCAGCTCCTTCAGGTGCGGGTGGCACGGAAAGAATCTTAAAATCAGAAAGATCTTTTTTGACAACTCCTGCGACTTGCCTATATTCTTCTGGAATAACAGTAAGAACATCCCCCTGATGATATTGAACAATATCATTTGTAAAAAAGGGGCATCCGTATATACCGACTATAAGTGGAATGGATACAATAATATACTTGATTTTTCGGTAATGATTTCTTAAATAAGCATACAATTGAGATACAAAAAGGGCAATTAAAACCGAATATGACAACGCTATAAAAAAGACAAATTTATGATAAACGGCCCGGTACATTTCAAAAAAGGGAACCTTGGCAAATAAAAATAAGAATAATTTTTCAAATGGAGAATGAGCTCCTTTTGCAAAATATAATGCAATTATAACAATTAGTCCAAAGAAAATCTTTACTTTTTTCCCGTTTGGGATAAAAAGAGAGACAATTGCCAAAACTGGTATTAAATAGCCCAAAACAATAAAGAAAACATTGTGCATATAAAGATGATAATATGAAAAATTAGCCCATATGTTTACCCCTGCTAATCGAAATAAATTTAAAAATGAAGTTTGTGAGCTGTTGCAATATAGAGAGTTTAAAAAATCAGCTGTAAAATCCATCTTTCCATATAAATTAGACTTAATTGCAAGCATTGGCAAATAAATATAACTGCATAAAAGTAAAATCAAAATGAAAGAGGTGGCAATAAATAGTGTGGGATTAGTGAGGTTTTCCTTTGTTTGCCAGATAAAAAATAAAAAGTAAGCTATTAGAAAAAACGCAATACTAAGTGTATTTGCAGGATTGCTATTTGCTAAGAATAAAAAAGTTACTAAAAATAATGATGTACTGGCAAGAGAAGTTTTAATTTGTAAATTATATATAAATAACGCCACCACCAAAGGTAGCAACATATAAGACAAATGATAAGGGCTTATAGGATAACTCGCCGTGTACATACTAAAATGATTAAACATATACAATAAACTGCCGGTAAAGGCCCCCAGATATATCGTTTTGCTATCAGAAATATTACAATATTTTCCTATTAAAATAGTTAATAAGAAAAAGACACCTGTTCCAGAAATTGCAAAAAATAGAAAATAAACTATTCTTTCAATCAGAATAGAGCTGAGTCCCAATTTAAATAATATAAAAATAAGATTTGTCCATAAAAAGGCTATGCAAGTAGTTACTGCAATTTTGCCTGGCGCCAAAAAACTATCCCAATTATAATAAGCTAAATCCATAAGCCTACCTGGAAAATCGTAGCCAAAACCATAATCCTCACCAGCAAAAGTCTTATGCCAACCTAAATTAAGTACAGTTACCGTCGCAGACAGTAAAAGTATCAATAGCAAAAAGAAAGCTGCAATCCTATTTCTCTTAAATATATCCCTCATTTTGCAATCCTGAAAAATGTTTCAGCATCTGCTTACTGCAGACATCCAGAGGTAAGCTTGTATCTAAAACCGGAGCTTTTAAGTAGCCTGCAATAAACCCGTATATGTTTCTAAAAGAATTATATTCCCTCTCAGAATATTCTTCTTTCCTGGAGTAAGCTTGTTTGGGATCAATATCCAGAAAAAAAACATAGTCCGGTTTAGGTAGTAACTTCAAATATATCTTGGCTACAGATTCACTACATATTTCATAGTACATCATCCTGGCTATTTTGTCATAAAAATATCTATCACAAACTAAAATCATATTTCTCAAAACAGGTTTATATTTAAAATAGTAAGTATATAAATTATCGAGAAGAGCAAAAGGAATTGCTAATTTTAAAAAAAATCTCAACTTATTAACCAATTTCTCATTTAATCCAAAACTATGTTTTGAAATACTATATACATGGGCGTGGATAAACTCACATTTTTGATTTCTCTCTTTAAAAAACTCAACTACTTTTTTAGCCAATGTAGTTTTCCCACTCCCATCCATTCCACAGAATACTATTAAAGGATATTTCTGTCTACCCATTCTAAAAACCAATCTTTAATAAGAAAGCGTGCTCCAGAGATTTTCTTCCATGCTTTTTTCTCAACTACACCTTGGATTAAAATACTAATAGGGACTCTATAAGGAAATTCTATCTTACCAGATGACGAAAAGGCTAAAGAATGATATCTAAGTTTAGCAAAAAATGGGGTATCAAAAAGTGAAAAATGTAAGATATCAAAGATGTAAAGCATTTTATTAAACGTCTTTCTCCAGTTCATCAACTCTACCTCTCGCTTCAAGTTAGATATGTCAACAGAACTAAAGGAAATCTGTCTATATATATGAAGCAATTCCCCCAATCTTACTACTGCTAATTCAAAAGGAACATGTGCCATTCTGATTAAAACATCTAACTGGGGATTAGGGACAAAAAAACTTATTCCTTCAAATGAAAATTTTTCTATATTTCTCCAGATAAAACCGTTACTAATTGCATCCGCACCCCTCCAAGATATTTCAGTATTTACATCTACCGGAAATATACCTTTATACTTTAAAAGTTTTTTATTAAGATTCTTAGCTATATTCTCATTTTCAACAACTACATCTATGTCATTAGTTAAATGTGGATAAGAAGAGAATGTTTTTATAATAATAAATGGTTGCTCTTTCATATATTCTTTTATAATTGTAATTGAATCTCTTATGGCTTTCTTATAGTTATTGTATTCAGATACAAAAGTAGATATATAGGATTTATTATCTCCTTTAAATTTATCTTTATAATTTAAGGCTAAATGATGTACTAATCTATTCTTATAAGCATAATTAAAAATGGACTTAATATCTTTATTAACTCCATTTAAATGGATGGTTCCTTCCTTTGGATTATATATCTCTTTACATAATCCTAAAAATACATTATACAAATTATTATTCTGACTATCCATTTCTATTACTATAGGTTAATATTTTATTATAAAATTGAAAAATCATATCGTACTCTTTATGAGAATATATAGCTTTAATAGTTTCCTTTGCTTGAGTTTCGATATATTTACGCTTCTGCTCATCTGATAGCAAATAGTGAATATTAGAAATAACTTCATCTAATTTATTAAAATCAACAATTATTCCATTATGCCAATTTTTTATAATTTCTTCATTCCCTTTCATTGCTGATGTTATTACACATCTGCCTAACGCCATTGATTCCACTAAAGAAAGTGGAGGTCTTACACCCATCCAACGATAAGGTAAAATAACTAATTTACTTTTAAGAATTATACTTTTTAAATCCTCTGGATAATGAGGATAATAGTATATTGCTACATTAGATAATTTTTTCAATTTTTCTAATTCAATATCATAGTTTTTATCTCTCCAACGAATTAATATTTTAAAGTTGAACTTCGGTAAATTCTGAGCTAACCGGATAATAAAATCAAAACCTCTTCCCCTCATAGCATCGCCATAATATAGAATATCTGTAGCCGGTAAAAATTTTTCTCCTCCTTTTAGAAATTTTCCGTCTAAACCTATTCTTGCTATTACAATTTTATCAGTAGAAACACCATTTTCAATAAGGTGGTTTTTAATGCATTCTGAGGTAACAAAAGTCAATTCTGAATGATTAAAGCAGAAAATAATGAGATTTTTATAAAAGCTATTTAATATATCTAAAGTCTCGCAAACAGAACAAACAAGAGGGATATGAAAAAATCTATTAATAATCCATACGAAAATTGTCAATAAATAGCCGTGAACATGAATTATATCTGGCTTAACATCTCTAAGATATTTGATTATCTTAAAAATATTTAGAAAATAAGTTTTAAAATCCCCTAATCCTCTAATTAGAAAAAGATTAATGCCTCCTTGATATAATTGCTCTTGCTCTGGGGCATTAGAGATTAAATAAACCTCTTCCCCTCTCTTGTGCGCCTGGCTGACTAATTTAAAAACTATGTCTGGCTGGCCGGTAATGTGCAAAAGATGGAAATTGGAAAAAATATAACAAATCTTCATAGTCAATAAGTCATTCTCTAAGAACTCTTTTTAAAGTGCTGACTATTCTCTTTGATGCCTTACCATCACCGTAAGGATTTACACGTTTTATCATTTTATTATAGGCAGTCTTATTATAGAGCAAAATTTCTGCTTGATTTACAATGTTATTTCTATTACTACCTACCAATTTCGCTGTTCCTATCATTATCGCCTCAGGCCGCTCGGTTACTTCTCTTAATACCAAAACCGGCTTACCGAAAGATGGTGCCTCTTCCTGTATCCCTCCAGAATCAGTCAAAATTAAGTAACATTTGCTCATCAAATAAAGAAAATCAATATAGGCTAAAGGTTTAATCAGGTGCACTCGCTCAACGCCACCTAAAATTTTTCTGGCAGTTTTTTGAACACTGGGATTCAGATGAACTGGATAGATTACTTCTACCTCGGGATTATTTCGGACAATTTCCTTTATTGCTCTACAAATTTCTGTAAGAGGCCTCCCGAAATTTTCACGACGATGGGCAGTAATTAAAAGTAATTTCTCATTTTGGAAATCTATCTCTTTTAGAAAATTAACATTGTGTATTTTTCTACTAATCATATAAAGCGCATCAACTATAGTATTTCCAGTTACAAAAATTTTCGACTTATCTATTCCTCCCTTCATCAAATTTTTCTTTGCCAAATCCGTCGGTGCAAAATGTAAATCTGCCAGGGTTGAAACTAACTGCCGGTTTATCTCTTCCGGATAAGGATGAAATTTGTTGTATGTCCTTAAACCGGCCTCAATGTGAGCAACTGATATTTTGTGATAAAATGCGGATAAGGCTTCCACGAATGTTGTGGTAGTATCTCCTTGAACTAAAACTAAATCAGGCCTTTCTTTCTTTAACACCTCTTCCATACTTAAAAGTATGTTAGCAGTAAGTTCTGTTAGCTTTTGATTAACCTGCATTACATTCAAATCATAGTCAGGTCTAATTGAAAACGGCTCTAAAACCTGATCGAGCATCTGGCGGTGCTGAGCAGTAACGCAAATAACTATTTTGAATGTTCGAGGATATTTTCTTAGTTCCTGAATAACCGGAACAAGCTTTATAGCTTCGGGCCTTGTCCCAAAAAGAATCATTATCTTTTTCATTTCTATTTTCTTAAAATCACCTCTAATTCTTCCTTAGCAATATTTTCCCATTCCAAGCTTTTAATAAATTCCACATCTTCTTCCAAAAGTCCTTTTAGAATGAGCTGATTGTCGAGATATTCAAGTATTCTTCTGGCAAAGGCTTGCGTCTCTCCCAAAGGTATCCAAACAACGTGATTTTTCCAGATATTAATCAGTTCCTTTAAATCATAGGCAATAATTGGTATGCCAGCAGCCATCGCCTCTCCAACTGCAATTGCCCAGTTCTCTTCATAACTGGGAAGCACAAACAATCGGCTTTCTGCTAATCTCCGGAATTTTTCCTTAACGTCAAAAATATATCCGGCAAACTCAATATTATCTTCTAAATTTTCTTTTTTGATAACAGCTTCTATTTTGCCTTCTTCGTCTCCCACATCGCCAATAATTAGCAACTTTGCATTTTCTTTCTGCTTAACCACTCTTTTCCATATATCAATAAGGTCAAAAATTCCTTTTACCGGCTGCACCCTTTTCATAAATACGGCATCGTATTTTTTCTCTTTCACATCAGCAACTATCCTCCTGATTTCTTTAAAATTAACTCCGCATTTAACTGGATGAACCTTTTTCATATTCATTCCCGCTTCTTGCAACTGAAGGGCAGTCATTTTTGACACTGGCAGTAAAATATCTGCAAAGCGATTTGCCAGCCAGACACTTATTCTTTCATTAATAAAAAACAGTGTTGAATTGGAAAGAGTTGTTTTTTTCCTCTTCCAGGGAGGAAAAGGTGGTAACCAATGAACTACGGCTGCCCACTTAATCTTATCTCGATTTCTTAGTTTCAAGCGCAGAGCAGGGATAACATCAAACAGAGAATCATTCACGCTATAAACAATTCCCTCCCTAAAGCTATTTAAACTTTCGGGTAAGAAGAACATAGTTTGCAATGTTCTTAAAATAAACGAACTTCTTTTCTCAGTTTTTTCTGTACCCAAGATAATATGCAGGATTGCCTTCAATCCAAAATTAGCACAGATTTTCTCTGCACTTTGCGAACTTAACAGGTGTATCTCCTGTCCGCTTTTTGCCCAATACTTTGCTATCTCCAAAAATCTTACATCTCCGCCGCTCAAACCGGGATTTTTTCCTATAATGCCATTAGCAATAATTAAGATTTTCATTCTTCCAGTTTACTCAAGGCTCTTTCAAAAATCTTATCCCAACTATACTTTTCGGCGAGCCTTACTGTATTATTTCTATATTCCTTCAACAGAGTTTCATCTTTTAATAGTCTGACTACAGCCTCAATGAGCTCATCTCTATCATAATCAATAGCAATTCCACATTTTTCTCTGTCTATCTCAAAAGCAACCTGAGGGACTTTAGTGATAACCATAGGAAGGCCCGCTGAGAGATATACTTTGACTTTACCAGGATCAGAGTATTGCGAAATAGTATTTTTTTCGTAAGGGGCTATTCCGATAGCACATCTGGAAAGTCGTTTATATACCTGAGAAAGGTCCCCTATAAATCCTGTAAATTCTATATTATTTAAACCCCTGGCTTGAAGTCTTAGTTTTTCTTCTATCGGTCCGCTGCCAATTATCACCAGCCTTACTCCAGGAACTTGTTTAGTTATCTGGGGAAAAGCATCAATTAAAAGCTCTACCCCCATACCTTTTCTTAAATGTCCTACAAAACCAATCTCATAACGATTTATTTTATCGAAAGGGGTTCGCTCTACCGTATCTGTACCGTCAGATACCTGGATTTGTTTACTTCGATACTTCGGGGGAACGCCTCTTTTTTCTCTTTCTTGCATAATTGGGTCAACAGGCATTACAGTTGAAGAATTCCAAACTAAATCCGCATTTTTTAAGCAGTAATAATCTAACCAACGATAGAAATTATTCAATAGTTTATTTTTAAACCTCTGACGAGAATAATCAGGTGTAAAAAATATAACCTTTTTAACCAATCTTATTTTCCTCAGGATTATTCCTACAAAAGCGTTAAGATTATTTGAGCCTACATATAAATCAAACTTTTTATTTGCTTTAACTACCTGCCCTATCGTATCAAAAGCCCCTAAAGTCCAGGTGAATACATTGCCAAATAGAGGATGTCCTATAAATAGTACATCCTTGCCTTCCCTTAAAAGATAATCTCTCAAGGCTTGTGATGTTCCGGGAGAAAAAACGTGAGTTGCGATAACGACGCTTCTAAACATTTTGTTTGACTTTTCCCAATCTTACCTCATTCCAGAACTTTCAATGCCATGGAGATTCAAATATCGGCCAAGACGGCAAAAATGTAAATAGATTTACCTTCTCTAACCTTAAATTATCATACAATATAGCATTTTTTTCGCCCTGGGATTTGCAGTAAAGAGTCAACAGGATATTTTCATCTTTGGGTATAAAACAAACACGATACCTTTTCCATCCATACGATAAAGGAAGAATCCTGTACCGAGTTGCAACTTTGACAGTAGGGTTTAAGTCTACTGCTGGCTCCTGGGTCCCAGCTAATCTTTTGGCATCAAAAGATAAACGATAATGTTCCCCTTTTTTTAAGCATCGTATCCTCGTGTTTATGCCAGCAATGTGATTTTCTGAGCCAAGAAGAAGAGATTTTGTTCCATCAGTGGCATCGTCTGAAA
>JAGGUG010000034.1 GCA_021158625.1 Candidatus Omnitrophota bacterium
GGATTTCTTCATCAACAGAAAATTTAACGAGTTTAGTTAAAGAAGGAATATCTGTCGGTTCAACCCAGGCTTCTGCCGGGCCACCCACCCCTAAAGTAGTATGCTTAGCAAGCGGCTCATCAAATAGGACCTTTCCCTTAATTTCCTTTACCAAAAAATCTCTTTGAGAGTTGGTCATCTGATTTTTATCCTCGCCAATTCCCCGCTGAGCTCCCCAATATCCCCTGCTCCCAAAACCATAATTATATCTCCTTTCCGCACAATTCCTTTTAGGTAATCAACAATCTCATCTTTGGGAAGTAAAACCGTTGGAGGTCCCTCTTTCTCGTTTATTGCTTCTGAAATGAGGTCAGTGCTTACTCCCGGAATTGGTTTCTCACTAGCGGGATAAATATCGGTTAAAATTATTAAGTCTACTTTCTCAAAGCATCTGCCAAAGTCTTTTGCTAGGGATTTTGTGCGGGTATAACGGTGAGGTTGAAATATGGTGATTATTCTGCCACCCCTGTTCTTTTTAATAGGTAAATAGCTGGAAATTACCGCGGCAATCTCAGTAGGATGATGAGCATAATCCTCAACGAGCAGAATTTCATCCCTCCTCTTTATTTCTCCTCGCCGGGCTACCCCTTTGTAATTTCGGAAACTCTCCTCTAATTTCTTAAAATCAAGGCCTAAGTGCAGAGAGACACCAATTGCCGCCAGACAATTGGCCACATTGTATCTCCCTAAAAGGGGAATTTCTATTCGTCCTAATTTTTCTTGTTTAAAAAAACAGTCAAATGAGGTGACGATACCGTTTTCTTGTATATTCTTAGCGAAAATATCATTCTCGGGCAAAAATCCAAAACTAACCTTTTTAGAGGACTCCAACTCTTCCAAGGCCCTTTTTGTATTTCTGTCTTCGCCGTTATAAAAAATAACCTCTTTTACTTTCCGGGAGAACTGAAGGAAGGCCGCGATTATTTTCTCTTCGCTTTTATAAAAATTTAGATGCTCGGGTTCAATATTGGTAATTATCGCATAAGTGGGGGAGAGATGTAGAAATGAACCGTCGCTTTCATCGGCCTCGGCTACAAAATAAGGGTCTTTTCCCAGATAAGCATTCCCTTCGATATCAAAGGACTCTCCGCCCAGAGCAACACAGGGCTGGTAATCGGCACGAAGTAAAGCGGTGGCAAGCATATTTGCCACGCTGGTCTTGCCGTGCATCCCACTTACCGCAATACTCATTTTATCTTTCAGTAAATCAGCCAATAACTCTCCCCGATGCATAAGCGGAATATTTTTTTCTCTTGCTAATCGGAGTTCGGGATTATCTAAAGAGATTGCCGAAGAGAAGATAACTATTTCAGCGTCTCTTAGATTAGAAGGATGGTGTCCCAAAAATATCTTTGCCCCTTGTTTTTTTACTCTTTGAGCGTAAGAACTCATCTGTAAATCCGAACCACTTACCTTTTTGCCAGCCTGCAAAAGAAGAAGGGCAAGCGCACTCATCCCTGCCCCGCCAATCCCCACAAAATGAAATCTTTTCTGTTCGAGCATTTCCTTTTCTAGCCTCTTCCCTTTACCCGGTTAAATAGTGCTGGAAGCAATTTAACAGGGTAAAATTCCGCCATAGGCGGATTTAACAGGGTGAATCCTATTCCCTAACTTCATCACTTCCTCGGCTAATAATTCATCGGCATTGGCCACGGCGAACTGTTCAAGATTTTTCTTTATCTTCCGAATCCTTTCGGGGTTATTTTCTAAGGCCAAAATTATCTGTCTTAAATATTGAGGATTGAAATCCTTTTCTTCAATCATCAAGGCTGCATCCTTTGAAGAGAGAAGCTCGGCGTTTGCCTTCTGATGCCCGGAGGCATAAGGATAAGGGACTAAAACCGCGGCTTTTTTTAAGGCGATTATTTCGGCAATAGTGGTTGCCCCCGCCCGCGAAATAAGCAAATCGGCAGCCGCATAAGCCCTTCCTATATTCTCTAAAAAGGGGAAAAGTGAGCAGTCAATATCTAACCCTGAATACTCTTTTTTCAAAAAAGGATAATCGGACTCGCCTGAGAGATGGATTATGTTTATCCTCTCTCGCTCGGACCGAGAGAGCTCTTTTAAGGTTCTCAGAGTCGTTATGTTTATTCTATGGGCACCCTGGCTTCCGCCCATTATCAAAATGGTAAACCTCCTTAGAGATTTATCCCGTAGGCTTGTCGTATGGGATAGGTCAGGCGACTGGCTATTTACGCTAAGGTCCTTAAATAAAAGTTTATCTTTCTTATCCCCTTTCGGCTTTTCAAAGTTTGCTGTAGACTCTCTTGATGCACCTTCGCCAAAAATCTCCCGACGTAGAGGATTGCCAGTAAGAACTACTTTTCTCTGAGGAAAGAATCTTTCAGTAGAAGAAAAACTAATTGCGATTTTATTCACAAATTTAGATAGAAACCGATTTGCCCTCCCGGGCAAGACATTTTGCTCGTGAATAAGCGTAGGGATTCTCTTAAATACCGAGAGCAAAAGGAGAGGGATGGTATTTTTACCACCAAGCCCTACTACTGCTGCTGGTTTATATTTGTTTAGAATTCGGTTTGCTCTTAAAAAGGATAGGTAAATTCTCCAGAAGAACCTTATTCCCTTAGAAAACCGCGCCCCTCCCTGGGCGGGAAAAGAGTGTTTAGCCCGCACCAATGTCTTGGTGCGGGGTTTATTATTAAGAAAGGGCGGGGCCTTAGGCCCGCCCTTTCTAAGGGGGTTTAGTTCAGGATAAATAATCTCTCGGGGGTAATCCCTTAAATTGCTTATCTTTTTATCTATCTTTTTAGAAGAAATTACCAGAATAACCTGCTTGCCTTTTTCTTTTAATCTATCGGCTAAGGCCAATGCCGGAAAAAGATGCCCGCCGCTTCCGCCAGCGGCAATGATAACATTCTTACTAAGTTTCATTAAAATCGCTGGAGTTATTGGCAATATTAATGAGAATGCCTACTCCGAGCATATTGAATACCAACGCTGAACCGCCATAACTGATGAACGGCAGGGGTAGGCCCTTGGTAGGAAGCAAACCCGTCACCACGGCAATATTAATTACTGCCTGCAAGCCAATTAGCATCGTAATTCCTAAAGCCAAGAGATGTCCAGCTAGATCCTTTGCTCTCAAGGTAATTTTTATGCCGCTGGTGATTAATAAGACGAACAAAAAAATAACCGCTGTGCTTCCTAACAGCCCTAATTCCTCACCGATAATCGAGAATATAAAATCCGTATGGCAACCGGGCAGATAAAAGAGTTTCTGCCTGCTCGCCCCCAGACCTATACCCAATAATCCTCCGTTTTTAAAGGCAATAAATGACTGAATAATCTGCCAGCCTGCTCCCTGTGGGTCCCTGAAGGGATGAAAAAAAGAAATAACCCGCTTTATCCAATAAGGGCGAATAAAAATTAAAAAAGGAGCTGAAAGGAGGGAGGAAAAAAAGAGGACTAAAAGGTGTTTTAATCTAACCCCGGCAGAAAAAGCGATGATAAAAAAGAGACAGAATAAAAGAAAGGTTGTGCCCAAGTCGGGCTGGATAAAAATCAAAGATGCCATTAATAGGGTAATCAACAAAGGAGGAAAAAAACCTCGCCAGAAGTTTTTAATCTCTATCTGATGGCGGCTAAAAAAACTGCTCAGATATAAGAGTAAAGAGAATTTTGCCGCTTCTGATGGCTGAAAAGAAAAGTTCTTAAAATATCCCCAAGGAAGTAATGTCAACCATCTCTTTGCTCCACCAGCCATTCGAGAGAAAGGAGGAATGAGGGCGAGGATTAAAAGAAAAATAGAAAAGAGCAAAATTTTTCTGCTCTGCTTTTGTAAAAGATGATAGTCAATATTCACTGCGGCGGTCATCCCGGCAAAGCCAATAAGCAGAAAGATAAACTCCCGACGCAAAAAGAAATAAGTGCTGCTAAAATACTTCCAGGCGTAGATGGCACTACTACTATAGACCATCATAGCCCCGATGAAAGTTAAGGCTAAAGTAGCAATAAGGAGGGTATGCTTGGCACGCATCTTAAAATCAGTAGGCAGTTGGCAATTGGCAGTAGGGAAAATACCAGTAGGCAGTTGGCAATTGGCAGTAGGCAACTTCTTGCATACTAGCTTTCCCTTGCCTACTGCCTACTGTTTTTTAATATAATCTTTTAAAATTTTCCGATGATCAAAGGCAATCTTGTCGGGCAATTCGTTTAAAGAAAAGAGTTTTACTTCTCCGGCGTCGCTTCCTGATTGCAGATTCCCTTTCGCTCTGGCAATAAATACAGTGGAGATGGTGTGAAAACGGGGGTCGCGTTGAGGGTCAGAATAAGTATGAAATTGTTTTAGATTCTCTAGGTCCAAATTTGTCTCTTCTTTTACCTCACGCATAACTGCTTTCTCTAAGCTCTCTCCATAATTAACGAAACCACCGGGTAAAGCCCAGCCAAAAGGCGGATTTTTTCTCTTAATCAAGACAACTTTACTGTCGACACCAATGATTGCGTCGACGGTTACAAAAGGACCTTGTTCAATCTTCTTTTGAATATAGCTTAAATAACTGCCGGCTACTTTATCAAAAATCTGCCAGTCGTTTTTGCTGTACAGAACAAAAATAATCTCTTGTAGAGAGGATTCGCATTTATGCAAATGGGAAAAAACCACTTGCGACATAACCTTAGCCGCTGTCTCTATAGGAAGCCTGCCCACGCCACAACCCAGAGCCGGAAAGGCAATAGCTTTAATTTTATACTCCTCTGCTCTGTTTAATGTATTTGCTGTGGATTGCCTGATTGTTTCTTCATCCGTTTTGAAATCCAGAGCCATCGTAACGGCGTGAATAACATATTTCGCTTTTAGATTACCAGCGCCAGTGACTGCTGCTTCGCCAACAGGAATCGGAGAGATCTTGTTTGCTTCTTCCTGAATAGATTGCCCGCCTTTTCTCTTTATTGCTCCAGCAACCCCACCACCCATACGCAGTTCATTATTGGCGGCATTGACAACTGCCTCTACCTCCTGCTCAGTAATATCTCCTTGAATAATTTTGATAGTGGTCTTTTTTACCTTTATCATTCTGGTATTGCTTCTGCTTTAGCGTATATCTCTTCTGGTGCCTTTTTGTAATACTTGAAGAGAGCCGGACACAACCAGCCCTCCATTTTCAAATCCTCTGAATAATACCAATTTCCCCCATCCTCTTTTCTTCGCCATGTTAATCGCATTTGGTAGCCCGGAAAGGGACTGGCTGAAAATAACAATCTAAATCCATTCTTAGCATTGGGAATATCCTTCGTAATATGATTAATCATTTCGGGTATCCCGGCAACAAACGGTTCTCGATAGAGATTTACCCTTTCATCATCAAAAACCCAGGTTCCATTATACCAATAGGGTTTTATTATTAATATTGCGTTATCTGGTGCATTCAGCCCCTTTTGTCTATATGAAAATACTATAAATACGATTATGATGGCTATTAATAAAGTAAGTAAATACCTCATACAATTCTCCTTTTAGTCTAACCTTACGCCAAAGCCATCTCTCTCATTTTCTTACTGATATCTGCACTCTTCAAAAATACCTCGCCAATCAACACTGCATCTACGCCTAAATCGCGTAGATATTTAATATCCTGCCTTGTGCTGATTCCACTTTCGCTGACTATCAATCTGTCGTCAGGGATTAGTTTGATAAGATTTTCTGTAGTTTTTATATCAATCTCTAAACTGTCTAAATTGCGGTTATTAATCCCGATAATTTTGCCGGGGGTGGATATGGCCTTTTTTATATCTCCTTCATTATGCACTTCTACTAAGGCATCTAAATTCAACTCTCCACAGAGTTGCAGAAAATTTTTAAGTTCTTTCTCAGTTAATAAGCACGCAATCAATAAAACTGCATCGGCTTTATAGAAAAAAGATTGGCAGACTTGATACTCGTCGATGATAAAGTCTTTTCTTAGAACAGGTAGAAAGGTATTCTCTTTAATTTCGCTTAAATGCCTTAACTCGCCACCAAAAAATTCCTTGTCCGTAAGCACAGAAATTGCTTCTGCTCCTGCTTTCTGATAAATCCGGGCAATCTCTAAATAATCAAAGTGCTCTCGGAATCTTCCATAAGAGGGCGATTTCTGTTTAACCTCGGCAATCAAACTCAATCCCGGGTTTTCTATTGCCTTTTTAAAATCCCTTTTTTGATAAAATTCTCTGAAATCAGGAGAATCTATCTTCTTAAGCATTTCCTTAAGTGGAAAATTCTGCTTTGCCTCTTCTATTTTCCTCTTTTTGTTTGCAATAATCCTGTTAAGCATAATTATTTCTTTTTGAGTTCAGATAGTATCTGATCCAATGTATTAGCTATCCGATTAAGCAGATTAATTTGCTCCTGGTGTTTTCGCTCTTGCTGTCGCTGTATGTCCTTTGCCTGACCAGCCAATTTAGTTATATCCCCGAGGTCTTTTAAGTTGAACACAGCTGCCTCCTTCAATGACGACACAACTTATGGAGCGTTAGCGAACATAAGTTGTATGTCGGAATTGAACCCAGCACTAATTTTCATAGAAATTAGTAATTGCTTTGTCTAAATCTATAATAATGTTGTTCAATCCATAGATTAAATCTGGGTCTCAAAAATTAGTGCTGGGTAAATTCAACTATGCAATTTAGCGACCCCGAAAGTTCGGGGGAAGCTAAATTGCAGTTTCATTTATCTCCTAAATCCTCTGACCTGTCTGAATTAATCTTGTATCTCTCTAAGATTCTCCTATTCGCTTCGCTTAAACCATCTTTATTCAAGACTATCTGCCTCCCTGTGCCCTCTACTATGAAAACATCGTATTTTCCTGTGTTCTCTTCAACGGCTTGCACCAAATCTTTCATAGTGGAAATTTTCTTACCATTGACCCGGGAAATTACCTCATCCTCAAGCCACTCATAATCTACATTAATCTCATCGGCCAGGACCTTGGTTAATACAATTACCTGTTTTCGCTCTTTTGATATCTGTCCATTAAGACAGTAATTGACTAAGTTGCTTGGGGCATAGGATAGATCTGGCCAACTTTGCAAATAGTTCATTGTCAAGGGCTGAAATACTAATCCTCCAACGATATAATAAGTGGGGCTTGTATCATACTGCATATAAGGCACCAAGTGGCAGGAAGTCAATAAATTGGTCAACCTGATTCGCATCGGTATAACCCTGCCTCTGCGCAAAATTTTTAATCGGACACTATCACCAATATATTTACTTTGAATCGCATAACTGAAGTAAATCCTTTCATCATTCCTAAATTTTATTGTCCCGTCGTTTTCAATATCTCTTCCCTCAATGGAAAGAAGGATATCGCCGGGTTTTAACACCTTTGCTGCCGCAGAATCGGGAATGATTCTAACTATCAAAACCCCGCTTTGCTCTTTTTGCATATTGTACTTAAAACGAATACTCGGGTTTTCCATAGACTGCCAAAGCACTCCTAAAGCCGGAATTCCTTCGTAGCTACCATCACTTATATCCTTTAAAAAACGCCTGATGACCGGAGCAGGGACCATATAACCGATATTCTCTCCTTCTGCGGCTTGAAAAGCCACACCTACTATTTCGTCGTTTTTGACTACTGGACCACCGCTACTGCCGGGGTTAATTGCCGCATCCATCTGACAAGTCAAGAGAGGTATCCCGCTATGAGCATACTGTTGGTATTCTACACGGGAAATAATCCCCTCGGTAATACACAATTTATCGCCACCTGTAGGAAAACCATAGACAGTAACTTTATCTTTAACCTCTGGCAAAGAACCAATTTTTAACGGCTCAACCCCGGAGAAAAATGCTTCATCGGCAACCTTCAAAAGAGCCAGGTCACATTCATGCGCTACTGCCTCTACTTCAGCGACATATTTTTTAACCTGGCCAGCGCGTTTTACCTGAATAAATGTTTGATCACCAACTACATGGGCATTGGTTAAAATTCTTTTGCCCTCAATAATGCACCCTGAACCAGTGCGTCTCTGTTGACCGATCATTTTCCAGGGTTCACCATAATCGTGTTCATCATATACGGTATATACTTTTACTATCGCTTCTTTTATGTCCTGTTGGGCATACACCGGCGAAATACTAAAACAACTTATAACTATCAGTAAGATTATCTTTGAAAATAATTTCATTTTTCTCCTCCAAGTTCAATATTTTTTTCTTATCCTCTCACCACTCGCCAATCAATAATTCCAATTTATATTTCTAACATCCAAAATCAGCAGCTTCTACTCTTTATCCCTGCGCTACCCTATGAAGCAGCTCCGAGATAAAAGTTTGATATTTTATGCCAAATTGCTGAGTTTTTTCTTTAATGAGTCTTAAATGCTATTTACACGAACATTGAGAACCGAATCTTTTTTGCGAAAAGCGGGGCTTTAGCAATATTCTTAAACTCTTTAGGAGTAACATCAATATTTTCTCCCTTGAGCAAAGCATTTTCAATTTGTTTCTCATTCTGTGTTAAGTTTATTCTTTTCATAATTTTCCCTTGCAGAAAAACTTAAATATTATTTCTTCTTTTTAAGTAATAACCTGGATGTCTATGTTGATGAGCAACTGCTGTAATGAGGAAATCCAGGTGGAAGAAATATTGTCTTCATTTCTTCAGCCTTTTTGGATACTATCAAAACTGACAGCCTTTATTTTACCTGCTTTGTATGCACCATAACGCGCTTCAGATTCTGCCACCCATGCTTTTTCAATCTCTGGGTCAGGTTTATCAAGGCTTTCCAAAATTATTTCAACAAGATGCGCTTTGTCAAGCGGCTTTAATTGCAAGGTTTTTTTTCTGCAGTTCCTTGGTAATCATAGCACCTATGGAAGAAAAATACCAGAAACGCATTGAAGCAGTAAAACGCTACTACAGTGGCGAAAGAGCAAATTATATCTACAAATCTTTGGGCAAACCAAAACAATGGCTTTACTTTTGGCTTAAGCGGTATAACCCGAAAGATGAAAATTAGTATAAGGATAAACCCAAGATAAACAAGGCTATCCATAATAAGATTGACCAAAAGCTTGAAGACTTAGTCTGCAACATAAGAAAAAGATTATCAATCCATAATTTTCTCCTAATTTATTTTATTTGCAACCTATTCCAAACCCGCATTGGAATTAGGTTCGGGCTCTAAAATCAAATGTTTTATTTGTTCCAATTCTCTTTGGTAAGCGATATGGTCTTCAACAAATCTTTTATAAGAAGAAATATCCAAATTTAAATAATCAGCGAAGTCGCATATTCTTTTATTCTTGCTAACTAAACCTATATATTCTCTGTATGAAGAAAATTTCCAATCTTCCGGTTTGTCAACTAAAAAAGCACTTACGGGGTTCAAATGGACATATCTGGTTAAATGAAGAAGTTGCTCATCTGTATCTACCAAAACATTTTTAAACCTTCCTTCCCATAAAGGACCTTTTCTTTTGTATTTGGTGTTGAAGTATTTGCTATAACTTTTTAAAACTAAATTAGCAAACTGAGAAATAGCATTATCTTTTAATTGTACAAGAATTAAATGAATATGTGTAGGCATAATACAATAAGCAAGTATTTTAACTATCTTCTTTGAATAAACAGATTGAGGAAAATCGTTTTCTTTAGATTTCTTTTTGTGTTCCAAGAATAAAGAAAATTTACAGGGAGGATTTTCCGCAGTATAAAAAGATATTGTTTCTATCATCCTTGTAAAATCGTGGTCAGAATTAAAAATCTTGAAGCCGGCAATGCTTTTAGTAAAGATATGATATATTTCTGTTTCTACCAAAGGAATCTTTCTATAGGGCATAATCCACCAACCGATTCCAATGCGGGTTTGGAATGAAGGTCAAACATTGGTAAACTCTTTTAATTCCTCCAATTTCTTTAATGCCTTACCTGAATCTATGGATTCTTCTGCCATTTCAATCCCTTGTTTAATATCACCTGCTTTGTCGGCGGCATAGATTGCACAACCGCTGTTTAGTAAAACAATATCGCGGGGGGGGAATTTTCTTCCCTTCA
>JAGGUG010000058.1 GCA_021158625.1 Candidatus Omnitrophota bacterium
AAACGGGCAGGTTTTTTCAAAAGTTGATGGGTAGCAAGATAATGAAGAGCGGTTTTGGCAATTTGCTCCTGTTTTCTTTTATCCACCGCTTCTTGAGGGAGACCAAAATGAGAAGGATGCCGCGTCTTTACCTCGGCAAAAATCAAGGTCTTTTTAAACCTAGCAATAATATCTATCTCTCCAAACAGACACTTGTAATTCTGCTCAATTATCCTGCATCCCTCTCTTTTTAAAAAAGCAACTGCGAGCTCCTCTCCCGATTTTCCGAATTCTATCTTCGAGAGCATTTCACCCCGTTAAAAACCCATCCCTCCGTGGGTATGAAAGGGATATTTTAAGAAAGAACCGGATAGAAGTCCCCTTCTTTTCTAACGACCTTCATCCGCTCTCTCACTGGCCTATAAGAATAGCGATGGATAGGAGAGGGGCCATATTTATCCAGGGCTTTCAGATGACTTCTGGTAGGATATCCTTTGTGTTCCTTAAAACCATAGCCCGGGAAGAATCGGCTGTAGATAAGCATAATTCGGTCGCGAATTACCTTTGCCACAATAGAAGCAGCGGCAATATGAAGATTCTTTTTATCCCCTTTTATTATCCCTGTGCAAGGGCAGGAAACATTTGGCTTTATTGGCCCATCCACAAAAAGGTGGTCAATCTTCTCCTTTCTATTCAAATCAAGAAACGCTTGCTCCATCGCTCGCAAACTTGCCTGGAGAATATTAATTTCATCAATTACCTTCTCATTAACTATTCCAACTCCAATTTTTCCTTTTTTAATAATCTGGGAAAAAAGAAAAAAACGTTTTGCCGGAGTTAATGTCTTAGAGTCAGCAATTCCTCTAATAGAAACATCAGGGGAGAAAAAAACCATAGCGGCAACTACCGGACCGGCTAATGCCCCCCTGCCGGCTTCGTCAACCCCAGCAACTATACCCTTAAAATCTCTTTTCATTTTTTCTCGTTATAGATAATGATCGCTGGAATGAGATCTCCCTACCGCAGGCAGGCAGCCTATCTTTTAGAATGTCTTAAATAATAGAGTTTTGGCCGCCTTACTTTATTATGCTTGACAACCTCAATCTTTTTTATAAAAGGAGAGTGGAGTAAAAAGGTCCTTTCCACTCCTTCTCCGTAAGAAACCTTACGCACCACAAAGGTTTCTCTTAACCCCGAACCTCTCTTTGCCAAAACTATCCCCTGGAAAAGCTGAGCGTGCATTCTCTTCCGCTCCTCCTTTTCTTTCTTCTTAGCTACTTTTTTTTTCAATTTTGGCTGGGGCCGAGAAGGAACCTCCGAGAAAACCCGGATTTCATCCCCGGGCTTAAACTCAGGGATATCTTTTTTTAAATACTCTTTTTCTACTAAATCAATTTTATCTATCATTATTTTGCCTCCCTCTCATGCGACCCACTTACACCCCCGAAGTGTAAGTAAGGTTAATCCTAATCGCTGTAATCTGCTTTTAATCTGCTTGCCCCGTTAGATGCTTTCTATCTAACGGGGTGAATAATCAGACATCCTCTTCTTAGAGGATGTCCTCTCTTCTGCCTTCTGCTGGCGCCATTTCTCAATTGCCTGGTGGTCTCCCGAGGTAATGATTTTGGGAACTCTCATTCCTCTAAACACCGCCGGACGAGTCCACTGAGGATAGTCTAACAAATCTCCTTTTGCGAAAGATTCCTGCCGGTTTGACTCTGCACATCCCAATACTCCGGGAATCAATCTCACTATTGCATCGGTAATTACCATTGCCGGGAGTTCTCCCCCGCTTAAGATATATCTCCCTATAGAAATCTCCTCATCAACGAGTTTCTTTACCCTTTCGTCCACCCCCTCGTAGTGTCCGCAAATAAACACTATTTTTTCTAATTGGGAAAGTTCCTCGGCGAGCCGTTGATTGAAAGATTTACCCCCGGGGCTGGTTAAAATCACCTTGCATCTGCCTTTTGTCTTCTTCTGGGTAATCCTCTCCACCGCCGCAAATATCGGCTCGGGTTTTAACACCATTCCCGGCCCGCCACCATAAGGGCGGTCATCACACTTTTTGTGTTTATCTAAAGAGTAATCTCTTAAATTATGAATATTTATATTCACCAATTTCTTTTCTATCGCCCTTTTTATAATGGATTCTGTAAGCGGCCCTTTGAACATCTCGGGAAAAAGGGTAAGGATATGAATTTGCATAATTTTATTATACTCTAAACCCCTGTTTGCGTCAAGAATTTTTGGCAAGATTAAATTCTTAAAAAGCTTCTTATCTTTATTCCTATCTCTCTTAAACCCTTATTAATTTTCCCCTCGCTTGTCCAGGTCCCCCGCTCGGGTTCGCCTTCTATTTCGGGGAATATCTGCTTTACCTCATCATAGTTATCGCTGACTGTGCTGGATGTCCAATGCAAATGCTGGAGTGGATGAAATATAGAGGGTTCATCATGGGCCCTGATTTCATAAACTCCTTCTTCTTCGGTAGGAAATATGCGGATATGCTTTTGGCGCTCAGGAAAGGCGAGGTATATTGTTGCTAGGGCTAATAAAGGATTAGCCGCACAGAGCGTCGGGGTTATTCCTAATACTTGAAGTAAACTCTCTCTTTTAAAATTATAATAGCGCTTGGCACCTGCAATCTCTCCGGAATCCTCATAAGCAATATTAGCTGTTAGAACATAATCATTTTCATTGAGGCGGCGGTAGATTTCATCCAAGGGCAGTTTCACTGTTCCACAATAATAAGGTTCTCGTCCCGCAAGTTCGTAACGATTCCAGAGTTTATTTGTTATTCTATCATAACGGATTTTATTTCTAAATCCTAAAGCGGTTTCATTATTACGCGCAGAATTATAGCCCACTACCGGATAACTCTTATCAGGAAGGTGACAGTCGGTGCAAAGTTGAGGCAAGGGATAAGAGGAAGTTTGGGTTAAACTTCTTAGAATTTCTTCGTCTGTTGAGGAAATAGAAATAAAAGATGATTTATTGTTTTCTCCTTCATATTTGGGGATTTCTTGGATAATTCGCTGGACCTCTTGAGCGTTAGAATTGGAAGCCTCGCGGATTAAATCTTCGTGTTTCTGACTATAATAATCTGCTGCGCTATAATTATAAGGCAGGAGGAGCAAATTAGAAATTAAGGCTGCAATCAAGAACCTATTCTCTTTCATTCCTCTCACCTCTCTGGGTTAACGGCTTCTATAAGGACTTTTAAAAAGTTTTTAGAAAGAGGATAAATAAAAAACCGAGTTACCTCGACTGCTTTATCGGCAACTCGGCCTTCGCCTTAGGCGAACCGTAGTTTTGCGTCCCAGCACTAATTTTCTGAGAGAATTAGTACTGGATTGCCTTTTCGGGTTTCAGTCTCTACTGTAAATATACCATATTAAAAGAGATTTTTCAAGGGAAAGGTTGCCTAAACCTTATTCTGATAGACCTGGATGAATCTTTTAATAGAACGGTCATAGGTTCTCTCTACATCCTCAGGGAAGAAACAGGCCGGGAGTTCGCCTAAACTCCAATGATATCTTATGCACTCACAACAAATACCCTTTCTGGAGCAAGGTTCATAGGTGCAAGGACATCTCTTTTTATTCTCTTCTTTATTAGGACAATCTCTTTTCATTTTCATCCCTTTTCTTTTTTTTAAAGGGCTCTAAGGCCCTCTCCAGTTTATTATGAAGATAGGCTATAGCCACGCCATAGTTGGTTATCGGAACACCTTGACTCTTTGCTTCATAGATTCTATTTAAAACCTCTTTTCGGTTTAACATACACGCGCCGCAATGGACAATCAGTTTATACTGTTTTAAATCAGAGGGGAAATCGTGCCCGGAATAAATATCAAAATTTACCCTGCACTGGGAATCTGGTGCGGGGTCTATTTTACTCCCCACTCTCTCAGAAATCCAATTGGGGATCTTCACCCGTCCGATGTCATCACCTATGGGATGGTGGGTGCAGGCCTCGGCAATCAAGATTTTATCACCCGGATTTAACTCATCTATTCCTTTTGCCCCTTCAGTTAACTGCTTTAAATCGCCTTTACAGCGAGCAAAAAGTATAGAAAAACTGGTCACCGGAATATCTAAAGGTGTAGAGGCAAAAACCTGTTCAAAGACCTGAGAATCAGTAACCACAATTTTGGGGGGTTGTTTTAAATTGGAAATTGCCTTGCCTAAATTCTCTTCATTTACCACTAAAGCCGTTGCTTTTTTATCTAATATCTCCCTCAATGTCTGCTCTTGAGGCAGGATGATTCTTCCTTTCGGCGCTTCTTTATCAATGGGGATAACCAGAACAATCAGGTCATCGGCTTCAATTAAATCAGCAATAATCGGACAAGGGCTTATCCAGTCACTGGGAAGCAACTTGATAAGCTCATTTTTTATCTTGGCTGTTGTTTCCCAACCTTGATTTAACGCACAGGTTTCAACATAAGGAATTCTTTCTTTATTTAATTTCGCTTTTAAATCCTGCTCCGGTTTAAAGAGGTCTATTTTATTTAAAATAACTAAAATAGGGGTCTTTCTTTTTCTTGCTTCTTCCAAAATCTCTTCCTCATATTCTCCCCATACATTTGCCTGGCTAACTAAAAGAATAATGTCGGCACGTTCAAAGACCTTATAGGTTTTCGCAACTCTTTTTTCACCCAAGGCTCCTATATCATCCAGACCTGCGGTATCAATAAATAAAACCGGCCCAATGGGTAGTAATTCCATTGGTTTCTCCACCGGGTCGGTAGTTGTGCCGGCAATCTCTGAAACAATTGAAACTTCCTGTCGCGTCAATGCGTTAAGTATGGAGGATTTGCCTACATTTCTTCGGCCAAAGATGGCTATGTGCAGACGAAGACCTTTCGGCGTCCTTCTCATCGTCTATCCTTGCTTAAAACCAAGATTTTCCCTCTGAAATTTTTGATATTTGACATTTGATTTTTTTAATGAGTCACCTCTATTTTTAGAAACTGACCTACCTGCTTTTAAGATTACCTCTTTTGCCTTTTCTAAATTCACTCTTGCTTTATTGTCATAAATCACATAATTCTCGCGATAATATTCAGGAGTAAAATCAGGCATAAGGACATTGCATCCAGCACTTAGACCTAAAATTTGTCCGTTTTTAAAATCAAGGGTAGCCAAGGCAGTAGTAGCCGGAAGATGGGTGTTTTTAGTAACTATACGCGTAAGTGCTAAAACCTTTAATGTTAGTTCTAAACTCCCGCAAGGAAAATCTCTTAAAGGGGTATCTTCTTGCGGAATAAACGGCCCGATTCCAGCCATATCCACATCTAAATCTCTTAAAAATAAGATATCATCGGCTAAATCTTGCAAGGTCTGCTCTGGCAGACCGACAATATTGCCCGCCCCTATTTGATACCCCAATTTCCTGAGACACTCTAAAATTTCTATTCTTTTTTTTAAGGTTTGCCCCGGATGGAGATCTGTGTAAAGTCCTGGATTAGCGGTTTCGTGTTTTAAAAGATACCTATCAGCCCCGGCATCTTTAAATGCTTTATAGTCATCAAATTCTCTTTCCCCGATAGAGAGCGTTATAGCAATCTCAGGATGTTTTCTCTTTATCTTATCTATAACATCAGAAAGTATCTTTTGGCTAAACCCTAAATCGTCCCCTGATTGGAGAACAATGGTTTTTACCCCATATTGACTTATCTCATTTGCTAATTTTATTATCTCCTCAGCTGACATTCGGTAACGGGAAACTTTTTTGTTTTCTTGACGCAAGCCACAATAAACACAACTCCGACAGCAGTAATTAGAGAATTCAATTATTCCCCGAATATGCACTTCCTCGCCGCAAAATTCCCTTCTAACACTATCGGCTTTTTCAAAAAGTCCTTTTGGGTATTTTTCTCTTAAGCACTCTATAATTTCTTTCTTATTCACATCTTAAAATATGCCCAAGTGCATTCGCTAATCTGTGTATCCTTATAGAGGCGATAGAGAAGTTGCCTCTAATAATACCTGTATCCTTATAGAGGCGATAGAGAAGTTGCCTCTAATAATACCTGTAATCTGAATTTAATCGCTCTAATCAAGCATAGAAATTTCAATTCCTATGCTTTCAGAAATAGAGATCCCTCTCACCGCTTTTAATCCTCTGGTAATATTCCATAAATTTAGAAAAAAATTGCGGGATTTTCTCTTTAATTTCTTCAATTTCTTTTTCGATAATTACCTCCCCGATCTTCTTTGTCTCATCGCTGGCGAAATCATCCAGCCACTCTCTAAAAGTCAAAACCCCATTTAGTTTGCAAAATCTCCCTTCCTCACCTGTCTTTAAAAGTTGCATAATGCACTTTCCTGTTCTTCCGCATCTATATCCGGCGGTGCAAAAGGAAGTAATATAACCATTCAAAGCAAGCTCTCTTATCATCTCGTCCAGCGTCCTTGTATCGCCTAAAAGGAACTGTTGTCGCTCTCCTTCCTGCTCATCATATCTATCGCTGTATGCACCAATTCCAATACGAGTGGAGGCATCTGTCTGAGTCACTCCCAGAGGAATCACCTCTCTTCTAATTTGGGGGCTTTCCCTCGCCGTTAAAATCATACCTGTATAAGGAACTGAAAGCCGAAGGACAGCGATAAGTTTTTTGAAATCTCCATCTGAAACCTTATATTTTGACTCTTGAATAAAAGGGGTATTTGCTGCCGGTTCTAAACGCGGGAAAGAGATTGTATGCGGGCCTACTCCAAATTTTCCCTCTAAATCTATTGTATGATATAAAAGACCCATTACCTCAAATCGCCAATCATAAAGTCCAAATAAAACCCCAATTCCCACATCGTCAATTCCGGCTTCAAAAGCCCGATGCATAGAATAAAGACGCCATTTATAATCCGATTTTCTACCCGCCGGATGGACCTTTTTATAAGTTTGGTGATGATATGTCTCCTGGAATACCTGATATGTCCCGATACCTGTTTCCTTTAATATCTTCAGTTTTTCAACTGGCATTGGAGAAGCATTTACATTTACCCTTCTGATTTCGCCATTGCCAACCTTTGTCGCATAAATTGTTTTTATCGTCTCAGCGATATAATCTATATCTGACAGAGGATGTTCACCGTAGACCACGATAAGACGTTTATGCCCAAGTGATACAAGAACCTCTGTTTCTTTTTTTACTTCATCTAAAGTCAACCTTCTTCTTACCTCTTTGGTATTCTCTTTCCGGAAAGCACAGTAAAGACAAGAATTCACACAGAAGTTGCTCAAATACAAAGGAGCAAAGGTTACAATTCGGTTGTCATAGACCCTCTTTTTTACTTCACCCGCCGCCTCAAAAATTTCCTTCCACAAATCCCTGTCTTTCACGCTTAGAAGGCTTGCTGTCTCATCGGGGTCTAATCTTTGGATAGAAAGAGATTTTTGAATGATATCTTTTAGTTTACTTTTGGGAGGATTTTTATTTTCTTCTAAAAGCTTCTCTATTTCTTCCTCATTTATAAAGTCACTTCCCTTGTGCATAAAACGAGTAATTTCCTCTTCTTTTGGTTTCATCTTAATATTCCTTTCACGATAGTATCAATTGCCTCTTCCTCTTCTAACCCTCTGGCCATCAGCGTCTCCATCTGCTTCTTATCCACAGAACCTATGGCCGCCTCGTGAGTTACCTTTGCTTTTTCATCCTTTACTGAGACAATGGGAATTGCCTTTGCGAGTGCTTCTTTACCGTTTAAAATCTCCACACAATCCACATGGCCCCGGGCATAAGGAGCATTACCATAAGTTTCGCCGATAACCTCTGCTCTTGCCTTATCTTTAAGGACAACTCTGGTTTTTATCAAACTTCTCGCTCCTTCCCCATTCAAGTTAACCTTTTCTTTAATCCTTATTTCATCCTCTCCTTTGCCATAAATCTTTGCTATCATATTGGTTATACTTCTTCCACTACAGTTTACTTCATAATTAAAATCAAGAAACCCGACCTTTCCTTTGAGCAAACTAAAAATATTCTCGTATATACTTTCCTTCCCTACAGAAACTTTTGCGTTTGGAATAACTTTAATGCCTCCAAACTCTCCGTGGTAATGCCTCTCTTGATATCTAAATTTTGCATCATTTCCTATTTTTATATTTGCATCCATCTTATGTAATACCTTCACCGCGTTTGGGAAAACACAATGAGCGAGTACCTCCGCTTCGGCGCCGTCTTCTATAAAAATATTTACACCAATTTCCTGCCGACCCTCCCTGGATAAAATACCAAAACAGAGATGAATAGGATTTTTCACTCTAACATCCTTTCCGACCGAAAGATGAGCAATTACACCATCTTTTTTTTGTTCAGATTTTAGGATTACTCCCTCAACATCATTAACATTTAAAACCTTATCTCCGTGAATCAAGAGATTGGCTATACCTTTATCGCTAAAAGCATCTTTATTTCCACCGGCTTTTTCATAAATGCTTAAAAGTTGCTCAAACTCATTAGAAATCATATTTAATCCTCTCCCAATTTATTTTATATAAATGACTGCATTTCTTACAATGTTTTACAAAAAATTCCTTCACTATTTTTGGGCTGGCGGTTTTTAATATCCGACCGGCACCAATCAAAGATGCCCTATCGGATATATTTAAGGTGGCTTCACTATGGCTGATTAAAAAAACAGTTATGCCATCGGCTCTCATTTTCTGAATGGTCTTTCTGATAAAAGGAAGAGAAGGGGCATCTATCCCCGAATCTATTTCATCCAATATTGCCAGTTTTGGTTTCATTGCCATAACCGATGCCAATTCAATCCTCTTTCTCTCACCCCCGCTAAGCTTATCGTCTACCGTCCTGTTCAGATAATCAGAAGATAGCCCAACCACCGAAAGCAAACTATGAACATTTGCATTCTTATTCTTGCACCTTAGATACTCTCCGACAGTCAATCCTTCAAAACCGGCCGGTTTCTGCCAGGCAAGAGTAATCCCTAACTTTGCCCTTTTAGATATGGATAGGTGGGTAATCTCTTTTCCCTCAAAGATAATTTTCCCTTCATTAGGTTGATAATCATTACAGCCCATAATAGCATAAGCAAGGGTTGTCTTCCCTGTGCCGTTGCGGCCTAAAAGAGCATAGATTTCACCTTTTTCAACAGTTAAATTTACCTTCTCCAATATTTGCCTGCTATCTTTTTTTAGGGTCAAATTTTCTATTTTTAGCATCGTCAATATCTTTCTCTTTTAGTATAGGTTGTATGTAAAAGATGATGAGATTTTTCGCTCAAGGGTTTGCCTAAAAATTCTTCATACAGGGCAATAATGGCCGGATTTTGGTGAGATTTCCTTATCGGTTTGTTTCTATCCTCTAAATATAAACTGGCTGCCCTTTTCTTTCTTATCTCTTCATTGGTAGGCATAGGTTGACCCCCTCCACCCAAGCAACCTCCTGGACAAGCCATAATCTCTATAAAGTGATAAGGTGAAGTCCCTTTTTGAATTTCTTCTAATAGAATTCGGGCATTAGATAAACCATGGGCAACTGCCACTTTTAAATTTACCCCGTTAGGAGTTCCCGCCGGAGACCCCGAGGTAGCCTCGGAGTTACTTCTAACGGGATTAAATCCCTCTAAGTTTATTTCTGCCTGCTTTATTCCTTGCATCCCGCGCACCTGTTCAAATTCTACTCGTTCTAAAGTCTTCCCTGTCACTATCTCATATGCTGTTCGCAGAGCCGCCTCCATCACTCCGCCGGTAGCTCCGAATATTACGGCCGCCCCTGTTGAAATACCTAACGGCTCATCAAAATCTTCATCCTCTAAATTAATAAAATCAACTCCTGCCTCTTTAATCATTCGGGCTGCCTCTCTTGTAGTCAGCACCGCATCTACATCCTGAACACCTGAATCTCTCATTTCCGGGCGCTGAGCCTCGAACTTCTTTGCGGTGCAGGGCATAATAGAAACCACATATATATCTTTAGGCTTAACCCCTATCTTCTTAGCGTAGTATGTTTTGGCTATCGCCCCAAACATCTGCTGGGGAGATTTGCAACTGGAAATATGTTCCAAGCACTTGGGAAAGAAATGCTCAATATATTTTATCCAGCCGGGAGAGCAAGAGGTAATCATCGGAAGCACACCCTTATTTTTTATCCTTTCTATCAATTCATGTGCTTCTTCCATAATCGTCAGGTCTGCGCCGAATTGGGTATCAAATACTTTATCAAAGCCTAACCTTCGCAGTGCGGCAGCCATTTTGCCGGTAACTAAACTCCCTGCAGGCATAGCAAATTCCTCTCCGATAGCCGCTCTTACTGCTGGGGCGGTCTGAACCACAACAAATTTTTTAGGGTCAGAGATTGCCTCCCAGACCTCATCCACTACGGTTTTCTCACGCAATGCGCCTGTAGGACAGGCAAGGATGCACTGGCCACAGGTAGTGCATTCTACATTGTTTAACCCTTTATTGAAAAAAGTTAGAACCTGGGTTTTCCCGCCGCGATTGACAAAATCAATTACCCCCACTGACTGTATTTCCGAACACACCCTTATGCACCGGCCACACTGAATGCATTTATTGGGGTCTCTTATTATAGCCGGAGAAGAAATATCCTGCTCGTAATGATATTTCCTCCCTTTTTTAAATCTCAATTCTCTTATTCCTAAATCATAAGCGAGTTTTCTTAATTCACAGATTTGATTCCTTTCGCAGGTAAAGCAATCCTCAGGGTGATTGGCTAAAAGCAATTCCACGAGCATCCTGCGCGCCCGCCGGACCCGAGCCGTATTTGTCCGGACAACCATTCCCTCCTCTACCAAGGTAGCGCAAGAAGGCTCCAAGCGCGGTCTTTTTTCTATCTCTACCACGCAAACCCGGCAAGCCCCATAAATAGATAATGCCTCGTGATAGCAAAGATGGGGGATGTTGATATTCACCTTTTTGGCGGCTTCAAAGATAGTTGTGCCTTCAGGAACTTCTACTTTTTGATTATCAATAATTAAAGTAATCATATCGGGCAAATCCCCAATCTACATTTCTTTTTTGAAATATGTTCCTCAAATTCAACCGGAAACTTCTCAATAGCTGAGCGGACAGCATTCAGTGCGGCTTGGCCTAAACCGCAGCGGGATGTATCATATAAAACCTCCTGCAATTCCTTCAAAAGTTCCAAATCGCTTAAATCACCTTCTCCTTTGGTAATACTTACAAGAATTTCCCTCGCTCTTTTTGTGCCTTCTCTACAGGGAGTGCATTTTCCGCAGGATTCATAATCAAAAAATTCTGCGCATCTTTTTGCTAAATCTACTATGCAATGACTATTATTTATTACAATCACTGCTCCTGAACCCAACATACTGCCGGCTTTCTGGAGGCTGGGATAGTTCAGGGCTACATTTAACTCCTTATCAGTTAATAGATTGCTGGAAACTCCACCCGGCAAAACAGCTTTAAGTTTTCCCCTGATACCTCCACCATATCTTTCGAGCAATTCTTTTAAGGCGATACTCGTGGGGAGTTCATAGACCCCGGGTTTATTTATATCCCCGGAAAGGCAGTATAATTTTGTCCCCGGAGAATCGGGGCAACCTATTTTAGAGAACCATTCTCCGCCCTTTAAAATTATTGCCGGGATATTGGCAAATGTCTCCACATTATTTAAAACAGTTGGTTTAGTCTTAAACCCGACAAATGTAGGGAAAGGGGGCTTTACGCGAGATTGCCCTTTTCTGCCTTCCAATGAATCCAAAAGTGCAGTCTCCTCGCCGCATACATAAGCACCTGCTCCTCTGTAAAGATCAATCTTAAAGGAAAATTTAGACCCAAGAATATTTTTGCCTAAAAAATTCTTTTCCTCTGCTTCCTGAACTGCCCTTTTTAAGATTTCGTAGCCCTTAAAATATTCCCCTCGCAGATAAACAAAACCCTCTTCTGCCCCTATACTGAATCCGCAAATAGCCATCGCCTCTATTATTAGGTGCGGATCTTTTTCTAAAATGAGCCGGTCTTTAAATGTCCCCGGCTCGCCTTCATCGGCATTGCAAACTACATACTTAGGAAACTCTTTGCTCTTTTGAGCCGATTCCCACTTCAGTCCCGTAGGAAATGCCGCTCCCCCTCGGCCAACAAGTTTGGAAGATTTAATCTCGCTGATTATTTCTTCAGAAGATGAACTCACCGCTTTCTTTAAAGCTTGATAGCCACCTTCTTTAAGATAACTTTCTAAATCGCCCTTATAACCTTGCTTTTCAATATTTTTTAAGACTATTTTCATTTTAACTGCTAAATCCGAAATCAGCGTGTCCCGTTGCGGCACCTGTCCAGCGAAGCTTTAGCGTAGGCGAAAAGTCACTCACGGGATTATCTGCCTACCCGCCATAGGTGGGAATAAGAGGATTTTCTTGTTTTACTAGAACAATAATTTTGTCAATTAATCTTTTAGCTGTTTTTAGGGTATGATATTCCTCGCCGAGCACTAATTAAGATTTGCTTCAGTTGTCTTCAAATCTTTTAATGAACCTTGCAATTGACTTGATATTTGTTTGAAATCTGGATTCACCCTAATCCCCTCTACTACTCTATTCATTTTTCTAATTCAACTCCATAGGCGGAGGTTTGGAAAAGATAAAAACGGTACTGTAAAAAAATAACACTTGACAACCCTGCAAAATATGTGGTATAGTTAATATTGGAAGTGGGTAAGGCCTGCGTAAGTGTGTCACCTTGAGGTGGCATAAGCTATCTGTAAGATAGCCACTCGCAGGGGCCGCTTCCTTTTTTATTTTGGCCAAAATAGCTCATTTACAATCTTACTTTTTATCAGATTATAAAAACCTAAACTCTGAAATTCATACTTACGAAAAATACTCCCCGAAATAAAATCTACTGCCTGGATACATCTATTTTTTTGAGAATCAACATGAATAACTTCTAATTTTCTTTTTGCCTGCCCTGCCAAAAATAACTTGAGCTCCAAATAAAAATTAAAATCCTCAATCTGGATTTTACCAACTTTAACTTTATCTACTGTCATTATTAAATCTTCCCCTGGATTTACCGTATTGAGAATTTTGTCAAATAATAAACCAGCAATATAATTATAAACTTTATCTTTCTTATCGTGTAATTTACTGACAACTTTTATTTTATTCAAGCAAAATGCGAATATAAAGATTTCTTGCTGCGATAATTTCCGAAGAACTCTTTTTCTGAAAACTTCAGGCGAATTATTAAATTTTATCTCGGGAATTTTCTTATATTTCTTCTGCAGGGCATCTTCTTTTAGATGTTTTATGCAATTAGCTATTTTCTTTGGTTCTCTTGTAAGTAAAACGGTTATGAGAAAATGTTTAGAGGTGCCTTTCTTTTTAAAATTAAAACCTAGATCTCCAGATTCATCCAAGTATATATACATTATGTAATTCCAACCCCAACGATATGTCGGGGGATTTGGAATGAGGGTTAAGCATTGCACTTCCCGGTTGAATGTAGTTGCCTAATTATTTCCTTTACTTTTGCCGGGGTTAAATTCCCATAAATTTCTTCATTGATCATCATCGCCGGTGCTTTATCGCAAGCCCCTAAACAAGAGACTGCCTCTATGGTGAATCTTTTATCGGCTGTGGTCTGGCCTACGCTGATATTTAATTCCTCAGTTAATGCTTGCAAAATCTCTCTTGAACCCTTAAGATAACAGGGCAAAGATACGCAAACACGAATAATATACCTACCTCTTTCTTTGAGAGTAAACATAGAGTAGAAACTTGCTACACTATAAACCTCCACCGGCGGCAAATTCAATTCTTTAGCCAAAAATAGGGCGTCCTCTTCAGATAAATATCCGCGCTCCTTCTGGATAAAATGGAGACAAGGCAAAAGTCCCTCTCTTTGGCCATTGTAAGACTTTAGAATTTTCCTTAATTTATCTTTCATTGTTTAAGAGAAAAATCAATTGCTCCAGTTCACAAGCCATATCTACATTGGAAATAAATACATTATTTGCTACCTTTAAAGCCACCGGGGCAAAGTTCAATATCCCCCGAATCCCTGCGCTCACCAATCTATTTGTGATATCCTGAGCAACCTGAGGAGGAGTGCAAATTAGGGAGAGTTTAATCTTCTCCTTTTTTATGACCCGCTCTAAATTCCCAACATCCTCTATCTTAATTCCATTTATAACCTTTCCTATCTTCTTCTTGTCTATATCAAAAGCTGTCTTTATTTTGATGTTAAATTTAGAGAACCCCTCAAACCTCAACAATGCACTCCCCAACCTTCCTACTCCTACCACGGCTATCCTCCACTCTTTATTGATACCTAAAATCTCCTCCAGTTTCTTGATTAGTTTCTCGACTTCATACCCTACGCCTCTCTTGCCAAATTCTCCAAAGTAAGAGAGATCCTTTCTAAACTGGGCCGGGGAGATATTCAAAAGCTGGGTTATCTTGTTGGAAGAGATAAACTGTATCTTCTTCTTAGCGAGTTTTCGCAGGTCCCTCAAATATAAACTCAACCGCTTAACGGTCTCTACAGAAAAGCATATTTTCCTTATACAAATTTTACTTTTTGGCATTTGTTCCTATTTTCACAAAGTATAGCACAAAAAAATTTATTGTCAAGCATTCTTGCCTTGTTTTAGAGGCATCTTTCTATCGTTCCTCCCCCGATAACCTCCTCCTTATCGTAAAATACCACTGCCTGCCCAGGAGTGATTGCCCACTGCGGCTGCTTAAACTTCACCTTTACCCTCTTAAATAGCGGCTTTGCCGCTCCGCCTTTGGCGGATTTAACAGGGTGAACCTGAGCTCCGTCCAACGAAATGACAGTTACCACTGAGGGTTGATGAAGATATCTTATTTTTGCCTCTGCCTTAATAGGAGTCTTAAATGCTCCCAGAGGCGAGGTTAACTTCTCCATATCTATAAAATTTAGATTATTAGCAATTAACTCATCGGCATAGCCCTCTTCTTTCTTTCCGACAACAACTGTATTGCTTTCCTTATTAATTGCGATTACATATAGAGGCTCTTTGTTAGATAAGCCTATTCTTTTGCGTTGGCCGACAGTATAAAAAATTATTCCTTGATGCTCGCCGATAACTCTACCCTCTTTATTTAGGATAGGGCCAGGTTCTGCTGCCTCAGGGATATATTTTCTGAGAAACTCTCCATAGTTATTATCGGGGATAAAACATATTTCCTGAGATTCTGGCTTTGTTGCCGGCAAATCCTTTTCCCGAGCAATTTCTCTCACCCGGTCCTTGGTCAAGTTTCCTAAGGGCAGGAGGGTATGCTTTAATTGCTCCTGGGTCATCGTGTATAAAACATAGGACTGCTCCTTCTCAGAATCAACCCCCTTCTTAAGCAAATATTTCTTTCTTTGCGCATCAAACTCTATCCTTGCATAATGACCTGTAGCGATATAATCTGCGTCTAACTCCTTTGCTTTTTTAAACAAGGTCTCAAACTTTATGTATTCATTGCATCTAATACAGGGGTTAGGCGTTCGGCCCTCTCTATATTCTTCGCAAAAGTTGGCAATTACTTTTTGTTTAAAAATATCCCGGACATCTAATACATAGTGGGGTATTCCTAATCTATTAGCTACCCTCTCTGCATAACCGCCCCAATCCCTGGAACCTTCCCAGACTTGCATAGTGATGCCAATGACTTCAAAACCTTTGTCTTTAAGTAGAGCGGCAGCAACCGAAGAATCTACTCCCCCGCTCATTGCCACAACGACTCTTTTTAAACTCATTTCCTTAAACCTCTTTTCTATACCATTGGAATATCTTTACCCCGTTAGAAAGCCCTGCCCCTCCGTGGGTCCCGTTAGAGACTACTCTTGCTATTTGAGATAAACCTTTGTCTTATGACATTGAACCATCTTTAGCAAGGTCTCTAACGGGGTGGGCAGGGAGAAGATATTTATTAAGAAAGGGCGGGATTAAAGCCCCGCCCTTTCTAACGGGGTTTATTCTTCCAGACCCTTTTGAAGGAGTACCATTTTAAAATGGCAAGCCTCTTCCTTATTTTCTGTTGTCAAAAATTTAACTATCTCTTCTCTGAACAATATCCTCTTTTCTTTGGCTTTTTAATATATCAGCAAATCGCATTTTAAATTTGGCAAATCTTTACCTCACCCCAAATTCCCATTTTGTCATCTTTGATGATAACTACTCCTTTAAGCCCGTTTATCTTTTGAGCAAACCTTATCCCTTGAGGAATATCGGTCTTTTTCTTAATGAGGTTGCCGATACAAGTAGCAGATGCGTCGGCTAAAAGAGTAGATTTGGAAAGCACTACTACCGCATCTGCCTTCCCGAAGCTTAAAGAATGCCCTATTGTTCCCGAGGAAGTGCAGATACCCAGAGGAGTCTCCTCAGCTTTTATCTCCAACCCCACTCTCCTGTTAAAGGAAGATGAACCGGCGTATATCCCCACAACCCTATTTTTTGCACTCTTGATAAATATATCCCCTCCGTTCTCTACAATAATCTGCCGAGAATGTTTGAGAAGATCTTTCCCTACATATTCTGCTATAGCACCGGCTACAGAGGCAAAGGGGCCAACCCCAACCGAAGATGAAACCTTAGCCATCTCCTTAACTATCAAGGGAGCTCTATCACTAACGCTATAGGGCTTAAGTGCAGTTTTAAATTCGGAATCTTTGGCAATATATTCTTCTATTTGACCTCTAAATTCCACAATTGAGTTGACTGCCTCAACAGATAAGTCTCGCTCTGCCTTAACAAAAAGTTCTGTCTCTTTGACTGTGACCTGAAATCCAATCAGATCACTGCTTTTTATCCAATCCCGATAAAGATTCTTCATACATTGGTTAATAATACGAACAGATCATCACTGATTAAACAACTCTGTAGAAAGATACCTTTCTCCCGTATCCGGCAAAACTACAACAATGAGTTTATTCTTATTTTCTTTTCTTTTAGCCACCTCTATTGCCGCCCAAACTGCCGCACCAGAGGAAATTCCTGCCAATATTCCTTCTTCTTTAGCCAGCCTTCGGGTAGTTTCGGCCGCATCCTCATTGCTTACCGGGATTACCTCATCAATTAGATCCATCCTTAAAACATCGGGCACAAACCCTGCGCCAATGCCTTGAATTTTATGCAACCCGGGTTTCCCTCCGGCCTGCTGGCCATATTTTTGGCGAGAAAGCACCGGAGAATCTTCAGGTTCAACAGCAATCGCTTTAAATTCAGACTTTCTTTCTTTGATTACCTCGGCTACTCCGCTAATTGTTCCTCCGGTGCCTACGCCAGCAACTAAAATATCTACCTTTCCATCTGTATCCCTCCAGATTTCTTCAGCGGTAGTCTTGCGGTGAATCTCTGGATTGGCTGGATTTTTGAATTGTTGAAGGATGAGGGAATTAGGGGTGCTCTTTAAGATTTCTTCTGCCTTTTTCACTGCCCCGTCCATTCCTTGCTGACCGGGTGTTAAGATAACTTCTGCTCCAAATAAAGAAAGTAACTGCCTGCGTTCACGAGACATCGTATCGGGCATTGTTAAAATTAGGTGGTAACCTTTTGCCGCACAGACAAAAGCAAGAGCAATTCCGGTATTTCCACTCGTTGGCTCAATAATTGTGCTGCCTTCTTTGATTAGTCCTTTATTTTCGGCATCCTCAATCATAGAAACCCCAATTCTGTCCTTTACACTGGATAGAGGATTAAAGAATTCTAACTTTACTACAACACGAGCATAGACACCAGAAGTGATTCTGTTTAACCTCACTAAGGGAGTATTCCCAATTAGTTTTGTCACATCCTCAGCTATCTTTGCCATTTTTGCTCCTTGCTATAACTTCGTTATAGCCAATAATTGCTTGCAATCCCTGCCTGTGGTAGGGAGGTGTTTTTTAATCTGCTTGCCCCGTTAGATGCTTTCTATCTAACGGGGTGAATAATCAGACATCCGCTTTGATGTCTTAAAGTTTAGCAGGAAAAGAATGTTTGGTCAACCCTGTTAAATAAT
>JAGGUG010000011.1 GCA_021158625.1 Candidatus Omnitrophota bacterium
AACATAAGAGCCTTGAAACATTTTTCACCTCTTTAGCTTGTTAAGTAATCCCGACCCAGTCAGGATTCCGCTTTTGGCAGATTTAACAGCGTGAACCCATTTCCACCCCTGGGGTGGAAATGCGGTTCATTACAAAGATAGCAATTTCCTTCTCCCTCTAATTTTACGCAGCCCTCTTCTACCATCGGCCCGCCACCGAGGACTTCATACACCCAATCAGGGCTATCACCAAAGGCATCGACACTAAAACTATGCGAGTTATCCTTATCCACAAAGAAGACCAATTTGCCCGGCTCATCGTTGTCTATCTCTACTGTTTTAGAGGTATCTCGGGCATCGATAGCGTCTACCTTGCCACTTTCTCCGCATCCTCCATTCTCTACATTTTCTCCAGTAACACAGACCATCAGTCCTGCTGCTCCCCATTTTTCACTCTGAGAACCGATGGGAGTTACGATTGTTCTTATCTTAATTTCATCAGCGTAAGAAAAAGAAGTAGCGAGTAGAGAGTAGAGAGTAGAGAGAAAAAGACAAAGAATAAGAGAAACTGGTATTACTTGTGACTTTGTGACTCTGTGACCTTGAGACCTTTTCGTTTGTTTTTTTATTTTACCTCCTTACATCATAAACTATATCATTGGTACCAAATTGATGGTCGCCGTCATCAAGGAAGATAACTACTGTTCCGCTCTGGGTATTATCTATGTCTACTTTCTTATTAGCTGGGTCTGCGGCATCTTTTGCCCTTATTGTCCCGCCAGTTCCACATCCCCCATTTGCTACAGTTTCATTAGTGATACAGACCATCAACCCTGCTGTTCCCAACTTCTCCACCTGCTGTCCAATGGGAGTCACTACTGTGCGGATTTTAATTTCATCGGAGACACAGATAGACGCGGATAACAGAAAACTCACGCAGATTAACACTGATAAAAACCTCTTAATCATCTCTTGCCTCCATTTTTAAATCCCAATGACCAAATCCCAATGCCCAATTTCACCCTGTTAAATAGTCGCTACGCGAATTTAAGAGGGCAAGAATCCCAATTCTTTAAATCCCAAACAAGAAATAAATATTGGGATTTAGGATTTGGGGTTTGGTTGGTCATTGGGGCTTGGGGTTTATCTTTACTTTCCTCCCCTTCACCTTCAATCTCCCTTCGGCAAACAGTTTAATTGCCAGGGGATAGATGATGTGCTCCTGGTGGTGAATCTTCTGGCGCAGAGATTCTTCATTATCATCTTCCTCTATCTCTACGACTCTTTGGAGGACGATTGGGCCATTATCTATCTTTTCATCTACAAAATGGACAGTGGCTCCGCTGAACTTCACCCCATAATTTAGGGCATCGCGAACAGCATTTGTTGAGCCCTTAAACGCCGGGAGCAGACTCGGATGGATGTTAAAAATCTTATTAGGATACTTCTGGACAAAAAAAGGACTAAGTACGCGCATAAACCCGGCTAAAACAATCAGTCCAATATTTTCCTCTTGTAAATAAGCAATGAGTTCCTTCTCAAATTCCTCTCGAGAAGGAAATTCCTGGGGGTCAAGAAATATTGTTTTAACTGCGGCTTTCTTTGCCCTTTGCAGAGCAGGGGCCTCTTTATTATCGCTCACCACCAAAGAGAGCCTTGCTTTGATATCTCCACGCTGAACTGCCTCAATAATTGCCTGCAGATTGGTGCCCTCTCCCGAACAAAAAACAGCAATATTTAACACTTCGTGTTTGATTGCGGCGATTAAAAATGATTACGCCGATACATCATCGTTGTAATCGCCTTTTCTATTGCGGTAATCGCTTTATATCACAATTACAAACTCCCCTTTTACTCCTTTCTCTTCAAAATAAGTGATTAATTCCGAAATTTTTCCTCTGTTTACCTCTTCAAATTTTTTGGTGAGTTCACGACAGACAGCTATCTTTTTATCGCCTAAAAAATTTAGTAAATCTTTTAAGGTTTTTAATAAACGATGGGGGGCTTCGTATAAGATTACTGTTCTTTCTCCCTCGGCAATTTCTCTCAAGCGGTTTTCTCTTTTTTTGCTTTTGCGAGGTAGATAACCTTCAAAGACAAATCTATCCGGGGCCGCCCCCGAGACTACCAAAGCGGCTAATAAAGCCGAGGTACCGGGAATGGGGACTACGCAGATGCCTTCTTTTATTGCTAAGGTAACGAGATAAAAACCAGGGTCGCTTATGCAAGGCGTGCCGGCATTACAAACCAGAGCAATATCCCTGCCATGTTTTAATTTCTTAATCAGAACATCTGCGCGGGCAATCTTATTGTAGTCAAAATAGCTGAGCAAAGGGGTTTTTATTTTATAATGCGAAAGAAGCTTTCTTGTCTGACGAGTATCCTCAGCGGCAATTAGATGCACATTCTCTAAAATCTCCAATGCCCTTAGACTGATATCTTTTAGATTTCCAATAGGCGTGCTGACGATGTATAATTTACCCTGTTTTGTTAATTTATTCCTCATCCGTGTTAAAGACTCTAAAGACACAAAATTATATCTTTTCGCACTCGAAGAATTCCAAATCACAAATCCCAAATCCCAAACAAATCCCAAATCTCAATGATCAAATGACCAAAACAATTATTTAAAACATCTCTCTTTGGTTATTCTTCGTTTCGGTCATTGGGATTTCGGTTCACCCCGTTAAATAATTTGCTTCGCAAATTACCCTGTTAAATAAAATCTTTGATTTTCTTTTGCTAAAAGCAAAAGATTTAACAGGGTATTTAACGGGGTCAATTGGTGCTTGTTTGTTATTTGGTGCTTGTAATTTGGTGCTTATTAATCAGTATTTCCACCCCCTCTTTATCCACCTTCATAAACCCCTTTTCTATTTCTATCTTCTTTTCTTTTTCCTCTTTCTTTATCCTTATCTCTCCTTTCTTTAGGCCGGAGATTAAAGAAATATGGCGACTCAGAATTCCGAGTTCCCCTTCTTTTCCGGGCACAATTACCATATCAGCTTTTTCGTTATAGATTACACCTTCAGGAGCAATGACAGTCAAATTAAACATCGTTTCATAAACCCCAAGCCCCAATGACCAATAACCAACCAAGCCCCAAATCCCAAACCCCAAGATTATTATTTCTTGTTTGGGATTTGAAGAATTTGGATTCTTGCCTTCTTAAATTCGCGTAGCGACTATTTAACAGGGTGAAATTGGACATTGGGATTTGGACATTGGGATTTTTTAAGTGTTTGTCATTTATTTCATATTAAGTATTTTAAGCCTGTAGCCTGTAACCTGCTAACCTGTAGCCCTTATTCCATCCCTCCTTTCATATAAAACGCCTGTTCGGGAAGGTCGTCATATTTCCCTTCTACGATCCCTTTGACGGCTTTAAGCGTCTCTTCAAGGGGGACATATTTGCCGGCGACCCCGGTAAAGTCCTGAGCAACAAAAAACGGCTGTGAAAAAAACTTCTGGAGCTTTCTCGCCCTCTGAACAATAATTTTATCTTCATCGCTGAGTTCATCAACACCCAAAATAGCAATTATGTCTTGTAAATCTTTGTAGCGCTGGAGAATCTTTCCCACATCTTGAGCCAAGCGGTAATGTTCCTCTCCTACTATTTGGGGATTTAAAATAGTAGAAGTTGAGCTCAAAGGGTCAATTGCCGGATAAATCCCCGATTCTACCAACTTCCGCGACAAGACAACGGTGCTGTCTAAATGGGTAAAGGTAGTGGCTGGAGCGGGGTCGGTTAGGTCATCGGCCGGCACATAGATTGCTTGCACTGAAGTAATTGAGCCCTTTTTGGTAGAAGTAATTCTCTCCTGCAGTTCACCTATATCAGTGCCTAAGGTAGGTTGATAACCTACTGCCGAGGGCATCCTTCCCAATAAAGCCGAAACCTCTGAGCCGGCTTGTACAAATCTAAAGATATTATCAATAAACAAAAGCACATCTTCGCCCTGGACATCGCGAAAGTATTCAGCTAGGGTCAAAGCGGATAACCCCACTCTAAATCTTGCTCCTGGTGGTTCGTTCATCTGCCCAAAGACCAAAGCAGTTCTACTTAAAACTCCGGATTTCTTCATCTCCAGCCAGAGATCATTCCCTTCACGTGTCCTTTCTCCCACACCGGCGAATACACTAAAGCCCTTATGCTCAATAGCAATATTTCTGATGAGTTCCATAATCAGAACTGTCTTACCTACGCCGGCACCGCCAAACAAGCCGATTTTTCCCCCTTTTGGGTAAGGGCATAAGAAATCAATAGCTTTTATTCCGGTTTCTAATATCTCTATAGAAATATTTTGCTCTTCCAGTGGCGGCGGTTGACGATAAATAGACCATCTCAGATTTTCTTTAGGCAAAGATGGCTGTTTATCAATTACCTCTCCCAAAAGATTAAACATCCTGCCCAATGTCCTTTTACCCACAGGAACCGTAATTGGCCCACCGCTATCCTCTACCTCCATCTGTCTTTTTAAACCATCGGTAGAAGAAAGGGAAATACAGCGTATCAGATTGTCTCCCAGATGTTGGTGCACCTCCAAAACGACATCTGTACCTTTTATTTTAAGGGCGTTATAGATAGGCGGTAGTTTCCCTCTTTCAAACTCTACATCTACCACCGCTCCAATTATCCGTCTGACTTTTCCGATATTCATTTTTACACTTCACACTTTGAACCACAGAAAACAGAGAATAGTTGACAGTAGGCAATTGGCAGTAGGCAAATTATGTTCCCATCTCCCACGAATCCAAGTATTTCTCCTGTTCTTTACTCAAAGAATCTATTCTTATTCCCATCGCCTTCAATTTTAATTCAGCAATCTTTTTATCAATCTGCAACGGGACAGAATAAACCTTCTTTTTCAAATCTTTATAATTTTGGACAATATATTCAGCACTCAATGCCTGATTGGCAAAACTTAAATCCATTACCGCTGCCGGGTGCCCTTCTGCGGCGGCTAAATTAATTAATCTGCCTTCACCCAAGAGATTTATCCTTCTACCATTTTTCAATTTGTACTGCTCTACGGAATTACGGATTCTTTTTTTACTCACTGAAATTTTCTTAAGTGCGGAAATATCAATCTCTACATTAAAATGCCCGGCATTGGCAATAATTGCATTGTCTTTCATTAGTTGAAAATGCCTTTCTCCAAGCACATTTACATCCCCACTAACCGTAACAAAAATATCTCCAATTTTGCTTGCTTCTTTTAAGGGCAAAACCGCAAAGCCATCCATTGTTGCCTCTAATGCTTTCAGCGAATCTACTTCGCAGACGATTACTTTTGCCCCCATTCCTTTAGCACGCATCGCTACTCCCCGTCCACACCAGCCGTAGCCACAGACAACAAAATTGCTGCCGGCAAGCAAGACATTCGTTGCTCGTAAAATACCATCTATACTGCTCTGGCCGGTGCCATAGCGATTATCAAAAAGATGCTTTGTGTAAGCATCATTTACAGCAATTACGGGATATCTTAAAACCCCCTTTCTCTCCATTGCCCTGAGACGAATAACTCCGGTAGTAGTCTCCTCCGTTCCCCCAAAAATATTTTCAGCCTGTAGCCTGGAGCGTGCCTGCCCCGTAGGCTTACCGTTCGGGGTAGCGTGTAGCTTGCACACCAAATCCGCTCCGTCATCCATTGTAATTTGAGGATTCTGGTTTAAAACCGTTTGCAAATGGCGATAATATGTCTTTCTATCTTCCCCTTTACTCGCAAAAACAGGGATTTTATAATCCTTTACCAGGGAGGCGGCAACATCATCCTGAGTAGATAGAGGATTGGAGGCACAGAGAAAGACATCTGCTCCTCCCGCTTTCAAGGTAATCGCTAAGTTTGCTGTTTCCGTAGTTATGTGCAAACAGCAACCAATTCTGATATCCTTTAAAGGTTTTTCTTTTGTGAATCTCTCGTGAATTAGATTAAGCACAGGCATATTTTGATTTGCCCATTCAATGCGCATCTTTCCCTTTGCTGATAGCTTTATATCTTTAATATCGTAGTTCATTTTATTCCTCTTTTTAATGATTCTACTCTATCTATTTTTTCCCAGCTGAATTCTCTTCTACCAAAATGCCCATAGCAGGCAGTCTTTTTATAAATAGGCTCTCTTAAGCTCAGGGTTTTGATAATTCCCTGGGGGGTCAAATCAAAGTTTTTTCGGATTAATTTATTTATCTCTAACTCGTGGAGCTTGCCAGTTTTATAGGTATTTACAGTGAGAGACACGGGTTCCGGGACACCAATAGCATAGGCAATCTGGATTTCACATTTCTTTGCTAAACCGGCAGCAACAATGTTCTTGGCGATATAACGCGCGATGTAGGAACCAGAGCGGTCGACCTTTGTCGGGTCTTTTCCGCTAAAACAACCTCCGCCGTGACTCCCTACTCCTCCATAAGTATCCACAATAATCTTCCTGCCGGTAAGCCCGGTATCACCTTGCGGTCCACCAATCTCAAATCTCCCTGTGGGATTAATGAGAATTTTAGGCGGCTTATTCTTATCCAAAAATTTCTTTGGAATGACCTTATTGATTACCAATTCCTTTATGTCCTCTTTTAACCGAGAGAGCTTCATACCGGGCTTATGCTGAGCGCTTATTACTATTGTATCTACTCGTTGGGGGCGTCCATTATCGTATTCTATAGTTACCTGAGATTTTCCATCCGGCCTCAGATAGTCCACGAGCTTTTCTTTTCTAACCTTGGCTAACCGACGGACTAATTTGTGGGCTAAAATTATCGGCAAGGGCATAAACTCCGGGGTCTCATCAGTAGCATAACCGAATACCATTCCCTGGTCGCCGGCTCCTCCCTTATCTACGCCCAGAGCAATATCTGGCGACTGCTCCTGAATAGCAGTAATTACTCCACAGGTTAGGTAGTCAAATCCATAAACAGCATTGGTATAGCCAACTTCTTTAATTACATTACGTACTACTTTAGGGATATTTACATAACAACTTGTACTAATCTCTCCGGCCACAAAAGCTAAACCGGTAGTGACCAGGGTCTCGCAGGCGACCTTACCCTGCGGGTCATTCCTTAAGACCTCGTCTAAAACAGCATCGGAGATTTGGTCGGCAATCTTATCCGGATGCCCTTCGGTTACGGATTCCGAGGTGAATAAATATTTGTGTTTTAGCATTTTTCTCCTTTATCGCTATTACGCTGATATGTATCAGTGCCTTTGCTCAATTGCTCTTTCAGATAATCTATTTTCTCCACAGGCGTGGGGTCAACTTTATTCAATAAAGCGAGATAATAAGAAATAAAATCACCTATATAGACCAACGAAAAAGTGCGCGCCAAGAGAGACTCTCCTCTTGACCAGATTTCCAAAATCCCTGCCTTTTCTTTTATAATCTCCTGAGAGACGCAAAATCTCTTTTTGATAGGGATATTTTCTTTCTTGTCACGCAAAAAAAGCACCCTGAAGTCCCTAAGCAAATAGGGAAACTCCCAGCCTACTATCTCATTGTGATTCATCTCCGGCAGAAAATTGACCGATGATAAGGTCTTGCTATTCTCAGCCAACTGCTGTTTTAGGCGGATTGCCACGGCGGCAAAAGAATTAGAGGTATAAATAATAGGAAATTTATTCAAGAAAGAAAGCGAGACCTTTTTTGCTTCATTTTCTTTCTCTTCCATAATCTCCCTCTTGACCTTTTCTAAAGTAAGAATTGTCTCGCTGATATCTTCTTTCTTTTCAGAAATGAGTCCATATTGAAAAAGAAGAATTAAAGGAATAAAGAAAGAATAAGCCAAAGCAGTGCGCGGGGGCATCCCGGAAGGAATGGTCATAAAGGAGACCTTGTCCCGTTGGGCTTTTTTAATCAGTTCACCTCCTGAACTAATAACCACTAAATCTGCCTTTTTCTTCCTTGCCTCTTCATAGGCAGCGAGCGTTTCTTCAGTATTTCCTGAGTAACTGTTTATAAAAATGAGCGTCTCGCTACTTACAAAATTAGGGAGGGAATAATCTCTGTTTACAAAGATGGGGATTTTTATTTCGTTATTCAAATAACCTTTAAGCAGCTCGCCGGCGATTGCCGAACCTCCCATCCCGCTAAATATTATATTTCTATAAGCGCTTTGGGCTTTGGGCTTTGGGCTTTGGGCTTTCTTTCCTATCTCCACCGCCTCTTTAATCTGCTGAGGAAAAGCGAGTAATCTCTCCCACATATTTGATTTATCCAGATTCTCCATTAGATAACGATTACGGCGATAAACCTTGTCAAATTTCTTTTAGAACTGTCTAGCAGGGTAAATACATCGCCGATTCCTTTTATCAGCGATAGAGAAGTTGCTGATATATTATACCTGTAGTCGCTGTTTTTCATCGCTGTAATTGCTGTATATTAAATCTGCTTCGGGAAAAACGTTTTATATCTTTTATTGTCTCTAAATTCAAAATCTCTCTAGCCGCGGCCTTTGCTTCCTTTAAAGATACTGAACGAATTACCTTTTTTACTCTCAATAGCATTAAAGGGCTGACGCTAAATTTAGTCAACCCTAACCCCAAGAGTAAAGGAATGAAAACTGGCTCGCTACACATCTCTCCGCACATTCCCACCCAAATACCTTCTTTGTGAGCAGCTTCAATGACAGTTTTAATCAATCTTAATATCGCCGGATGATTGGGTTCATACAAATAGGCAATCTTTTCATTTATCCTATCTACTGCCAAGGAATACTGAATGAGGTCATTGGTTCCGATGCTAAAGAAATCTGCCTCTTTTGCCAGAATATCAGCAGTGAGAGCCGCTGATGGAATCTCAATCATTGCTCCTATTTCTACTTCTTTATCAAAGGGGATACTTTGTTCTTCTAACTCTTTCTTTACTTCTGCCAAGACTCTATTTGCCTGTCTAAATTCCTCCACACTGGAAATCATTGGATACATAATTTTTAACTTACCATATTTACTTGCCCGCAAAATGGCTTTTAACTGTGTCTTAAAGATATCTGGCCTTGCCAAGCAAAATCTTATTGCTCGCCAACCCATAAAAGGATTCATCTCTGCCGGGATATTTAAATGCGATAAAAATTTATCGCCACCCAAATCTAATGTCCTGATGACTACCGGATGCGGGTTCATCTTTTGAGCAACAAACTTATACGCTTGATATTGTTCTTCCTCGGTAGGCAAAACAGAACGGTTGAGAAAAAAATATTCTGTGCGATACAGTCCAATCCCCTCAGCCCCTTCTTTTAAAACGGAGTCAATCTCTTCAGGCAACTCTATATTTGCAGTTATCTCTATCGGGCAGCCGTCCTTGGTCTGAGCAGGCAAAGCCCGTATCTTCTTCAATTCTTGATTAAACTTTAA
>JAGGUG010000012.1 GCA_021158625.1 Candidatus Omnitrophota bacterium
ATTTTATAGTTTGATAAAAGAAAAAGGTAGGCTTATGAAGGAGAGAGAAAAAGAAAAGGAAATAATGACAGTCAAACAAGTTGCTGAATATCTACAGATGGATGAGCATACCATCTATAAACTCTCTCGTTCTGGTCAAATCCCCTCTATCAAAATTGCTGGTCAGTGGAGGTTTAAAAAAGAAGTGATTGATAAATGGATAAGTGAAGAATCTTTAGAGAGGGTATTACAGAATGTAAAATCTTCTTCTAAAAAAGGCAGGACAAAATAGACAATGGCTAAAGAAAAGAAGTACCCAAAGGCAATCTATAACTGGCCTGAAGATGAAAGACCTCGTGAACGATTGATAAAATTTGGTGCTGATAAACTTTCTGATACGGAACTTCTGGCTATTCTTTTAAGAGTAGGCTCAAGTGGTCAGAGTGCGGTTGATATGGCAAGAGAGTTAATTAAGAGATTTGGGAGTTTTAGAAATATAGATACTAAAAATGTTACCGAACTCAAAAAAATTAAAGGCTTGGGAACTGCTAAAATTGCTCAGATAAAAGCCGCTATTGAAATAGGTAAAAGATTCCTTAAAGAGAAAAGTCTATCAAAAATAAAAATTAAAACTAGCAAAGATATAGTAGATTATTTTATGCCTTATATGAGAGATGCCAAAAAGGAAGTGTTTAAAGCCATCCTTCTTGATGGGAAGAATAAAATTATTAAAGATGTTACAATTTCAGAAGGCACTTTAAATAAGGGAATAGTCCATCCAAGAGAGGTAATAAAAGAAGCGATAACCGAATCGGCCTCTGCTCTTATACTTCTCCATAATCACCCAAGCGGTGAACCTGAACCAAGTCAAGAAGATATTGGGATAACTAATCGTTTAATTTCTGCCTGTGAGGTTGTAGGAATAAGAGTTTTAGACCATGTAATATTAGGAGATAATAAATACTATAGTTTCTATAATGAGGGGTTAATTAAGGAAGAATAAAAATGGGAAAAACTACTTTTATTGAAGCAGCATACCAAGTTTTGAAGGAAAAAGGGACATCTTTGAGTGCAGAAGAAATAACCAAAATTGCACTTAAGAAGAATCTTATTGAGACCTCAGGAAAAACACCAGCTGCAACTATGGGAGCAAGGATTTATATGGATATTAAGAAAAATGGTAATAACTCATTATTTACAAAGATTGAGCGTGGTAAATTTGGTTTAAAAGAATGGCGGAAGATAGAACAGAAACAAAATGTTTTTAGAGCGGGCAGTTTTAAATCTGCTGCCTATCAAGTTCTAAAATTAGAAAATAAACCATTGAGTATTCAAAAGATTACAGAAATTGCTAAAAAGAGGAATTTACTCACCTCCACTGGTAAGACTCCAGAGGCTACAATGGGAGCACAGTTATATATGGACATCAAGAAATTAGATGACAAATCTCTCTTTATACAATTAGGTAAAAATAAATTTGGATTAAGAGAATGGAATATTGAGGTGCTCAGGGAAGAAATAAAAAGGCAGGAGCAAAGGAAAGAAACTTTAATCTCTGATAAAAAACGATCCATCGTTGGCGACCCTATAAATTTTGAAGGATTAATCTACGGTCCTCTCAATGAAAACGGAGTTATTTTCTTATTCAGCAAAATTCATGATAAATTAGGGATAAACATTGAGGCTATACAAGCGACCTATCCCGACGCTAAAGGAAGAAGAAAAACCTCTAAAGGATGGGAGGATATCTGGATTGAATTTGAATATAAAAGTTCTCAATTCAAACTACATAAACACGACCCAAAAGAATGTGATATTATTGTCTGTTGGGAGAATGATTGGAAAGATTGCCCCATAGAGGTTATTGAATTAAAAAAAGTTATCCAAGAAATTAAAGGAGAATAATTAATGGCTGAAAAAGAATTTAAGCCAACTGAGGAGTTAGAAGCTAAAGAAGGCTATATTAAAGATTTTCTGACTAACCGATTAATTCGCCAGACACCCGAGGAAGAGGTCAGGCAAATAATGTTAATGCGACTTGTTCAGGAGTATGAATATTCAAAGAAACAAATAGCTAAGGAATTTTTAATACAGAAAGGAAGTCAAAGAATTGGTCCGGCTGACATTGTGGTATTCCGTGATGAGAAAAGAAAGGAGCAAGAAAACATATGGATCATTGTGGAGACAAAGAGAAAGAATAAATCTGACGGTATAGACCAATTGAAGACTTACCTCTCACCTTGTAAAGGAGCGAAGTTTGGTATCTGGTTTAATGGCTCTGATATAGCCTATTTAGAAGTTTTAGACAGACCGCCTTATTTTCGAGAAGTTCTAAAAATACCTAAGAAAGGTGAAACCACAATCCATCTTCCGGCAAAGAAAGACCTAAAGCCTGCCCCAGAGTTAAAAAGTGTCTTTGAAACCTGCCATAATTATATCTATGCTAATGAAGGCTTATTAAAAGAAAAAGTCTTTAATGAGGTTCTGAAACTTATCTTTATAAAAATGGTTGATGAGAAAAGTGCTAACCCTGTATGTGAATTCGGGATTACAACTGATGAAGAAAAAGAGATAAGAGAAGGTAAGGAAAGTGCTTTTACTGAGAGAATTCTAAAATTATTTGATAGGGTAAAGCGAGAGTATAGTGATGTTTTTGATCCAAATGAAGGATTGAATTTAAAACCTATAACTCTTGCCTTTGTAGTAAGTCAGCTTCAAGATTATAGCCTTGTTGGAACACCAGCAGATATAAAAGGTGTAGCTTTCCAGACCTTTGTTTACGCTCATCAGCGTGGAGAAAGAGGCGAATTTTTTACCCCTTACCCTATAGTTGAATTAGTAGTTAAGATGTTAGACCCAAAAGATGATGAATTGATTGTTGATCCTGCCTGTGGCTCTGGAGGATTTTTAATCCAAGGAATGAAACATGTATGGGATACCATTGATAAAAATAGACCCGATCTTAAAGAAAAAACAAGATTGGATATGAAAGTCAGATATGCTCACACTTATATAAGAGGAATTGATATAAATCCTGATCTTGCTAAAGTGGCTAAGATGCATATGGTCTTATATGATGATGGACATACAGGGATATTTGCAGAAAATGCTTTAGAAGATTTTGGAAGAATTAGAGAAACTACTAAAGGTCCAAGTCAAATTACTTCTGAAAGTGCAGATATAGTTATGACCAATCCTCCTTTTGGTAGTAAAGGGAAGGTTACTGACAAAAGAATCCTAAGACAGTTTGAATTGGGCTACAAGTGGAAGCAGGATAAGAAAACAGGTAAATGGATAAAAACCGACCAGCTTCAAAATGGTCAAGTTCCAGATATTCTATTTATTGAGAGGTGCTTACAACTTTTGAGGGAGGGCGGCAGAATGGCTATTGTATTACCTGATGGGAATTTAAATAATTCTTCATTAGGTTATGTAAGGGAGTTTATCCAACAGAAGGCAAGAATTTTAGCTGTAGTTTCTATGCCCGTTGGGACATTTATGCATGCTGGGGTAAATCCTAAAACAAGCCTCTTATTCTTACAAAAACTTAATCAAAAGGAGTTAAAAAAATTAAAAATGAAGAGATATCCGATCTTTATGGCTGTGGTAGAAAAGGTAGGATATGATTTAAATTCTAAAACTCCAAAGATTCTATATAAGAAAAATGACAAAGGAGAAATTATAAAAGATAAAAATAGAGAGCCAATTTTGGATACGGATGTTCCGGAAATTATTGAAGCCTTTAATGAGTTTAAAAGAAGGCACACTCTTGGATTCTAAATATGGTCAGAGAAAATTTCTTTTCAAAAAGAGAATCAAAAGAAAAAAAGGTAAAATTACTTTATGATTTAATCCCATCTTCAACTAGAAATTCTATAATAATGATAATGAGTGAATATCCAGAAAGATGGGAAACAACCGAGACAGGTTTTAATTATCAAATATCAACCTTGAAGCTTCTAGAAAGGGAAATACTTAAGAACGAAGGATGGAATTCTCTTAAAGCTTATGATGAACAGAATAGATTTGTAGAAGTTTCTATAGAAGAATTTTTAAGAAGATGTAGATACGACCATTTTTTAGATGCTATTGAATTCCTCGTAGATATTTTATATGAAGAAGAGACTCTATCTTTTATAGAAGAAGTAAATACATGTTTTAGACGAGATAATTTAGGATATCAACTGTTACCTGATGGAAGAATAATAAAATTTACTTCCGGTTATCTTCATCAAGAGGTTGTAAAGGAAGCCTTTTCTCTTCTTAATGGATTCGGCTTTGAGGGAGCTTTAGAAGAATTTGAAAAAGCTATTATTTCATTTAGAAAGAGGGATTTGTCAACTGCAATTCATAACGCCAATAATGCTTTTGAAAGCACTTTAAAAGCTATTACTGGCATCAAGGAAGGGGACGCTAACAAACTTATAAAGAGGCTCATTAAAAATCAGTTAATCCCAAATTATTATGTAGGTTTTATAGAAAGTTTCACGAAAATTTTACATGGATTACCCATCACCAGAAATAAAATGGGGGGACATGGACAAGGAGGAAAAAAGAGAAAAATTGACGAAAGTTATGCAGAACTTGCAATACACCTCGCCGGAACATTAATAGTATTTTTAATAAAAAGATATCAAGAAATACAAAAACTAGATAGTAAGATTCCATTTTAGAAGCAGGGGAATAATGGTTATCTCAGAGATAAAATATGAGCAGGTTATAGAAAGGCTTCGCTTTGATGCGGAACATTATCAACCTGCCTTTTTAGAAAACGAAATGATTTTGAAAAGAGTTAATTGTGTTCCATTAAGAGAGGTGGCTAACTTCTCTAAAGCAAGAAGAAATCCAGAAAATATCCCCGAGGAAGAATTTGAATATATTGATATCAGCAATATAAACATTTTTACCGGTGAAATTACTACCCAGAAACTAAAAGGTTATCGAGCCCCATCAAGAGCCAGAAAAGTAGTCAGAGAAAATGACATTATCCTTTCTACAGTAAGACCTAATCGGAATGCAGTAGCAATTATCCCGAAGAAATTAGATAATGAAATTTGCTCAACAGGTTTCTCGGTAATAAAGACAAGAAAAATCAACCCATGGTTCCTTTTTGCTTTTCTTAAAACAAAATATGCTATTAACCAACTTGTAAGATTGACAATGGCTTCTATGTATCCAGCCGTGTCAGAAGAAGACATAGGAACAATTCTTATTCCTTTACCCTCACCATCTTTTCAAGAGAATATAGAAACTGTGATTAGAAAATCTTACAAAAAGCTAAATGAGGCAAATGCAAAATATAATGAGGCAGAAAGTTTATTGAATAAGATATTAGGGATTGAACGGTTAGATTTCAATCAAGATAAGATCTTTGAAGTAGGATTCGATGAAGTTGAGCCAACATTAAGATTTGATGCAGAGCATCATCAACTTAAATATAAGCAAATAAAGAAAGTCATTTACAAATCAGGCTATAAAGTAAAAAGATTAAAGGAAGTGGTCAGAATATCTACTAAGAAGATAGATCCTACACAAGAGCCTGCAAAATACTTTAATTACATCGAATTAGCAAATATAAATCCTTCAAGTGGCGAGATAGAAGAATACAGCCAAATTATAGGGCATAAAGCTCCAAGCCGTGCAAGGATGGTTGTTAAAACAAAAGATGTATTGGTTGCCTCTCTTTCCGGTTCTCTTGATAATGTGGGATTAGTACCTCATGAGTTAGACGGTGCTATTGCCAGCACTGGATTTTTTGTTATTAGTTCTGAACACTTTCTAAGTGAGTTCTTATTTCTACTTTTTAGGTCTGATTTGATGAAATTCCAACTTGAAGAAAAGGCTGCAGGAGCGATTATGAGTGCTGTCCCTAAGACAACTTTTGGAGATCTCTTAATCCCTCTTGTGCCTCTTGAAAAACAAAGACTTGTATCTAACCTAATTAAAGAATTCTTTAGCTTACGCAAAGAAGCAAAAGGACTTTTAGAGAAGGCTAAAAAAGAGGTTGAACAATATATTGAAAAGGGAAGGAACTAAACCTCCACTGACCAGCAATTTTGATAGAGGGGATTTGACCAGAACGAGAGAGTTTATAGATAGTATGTTCATCCATCTGTAGATATTCAGCAACTTGTTTGACTGTCATTATTTCTTTTTCCTTCCCCTTCATAATCTAACCTTTTTCTTTTTGATTTTATCAAACCATAAAATCTAACAAAATAATACAAAATAAAACAATGAATGTCAAGATTTTTCTGATTTTGGGGTGGTGGGTGGGAGAAGATTCTTTTTTTCTGTTTTGGCAAAGCCAAAACATGGGCTGACAAAGACACCTGCCTGAGGAGGGGTTTTACTTAAAATTATCATTCTTATTCTTAAAAGTTTCTTCCTTATTTAATTCAAAAATCTTGAGCCAGCCTTGTCAAAATAAAAATTTCTTTTCTTTCCTTAACTACAAAAAATCTGTCCCGATTCCATCGGGACAAACCCCGACGAAGGCGGGTGTCTGAGGAAGCCTATAAGGGAAGCAGGCTCGGAGCGCAGGCAACGGAAGACAGCCGAAGGCTGGCTGAAGTCCGAGCACCGAGACTGCGGGGTGGGTGGGATCAAATCTTTCTCTTACCTGAGATTCTTTTTCTTACATTTATGGATTGTGTTAGGTAGGATTATTGGGATAATAAAATTTGGTTCTTCCCTAAATGGGGAGCCATACTTATTACTACAAACTAAGTTTTGAAGGTTTTTAGAAGATAAAAATTCCTTTAAATTATCCCCTTTCCACCTATCCCGAAAATTTGAATTAGAAAAATCTTGAAGTGCAAAATTCCTTGAAAAATAAAGATTTATTTGGATGTTTTCTTTTGAGTAGATTATTTCTTTGATGAATTTTTTAATAAAAAGATTCTTTTCAATTCCTTTCTCTTGAGGGAGGGTTTTTAGGAAGTGTTGGAGGGTGGATTGGAAAGAAGAGAATCGATAACTATGTTAGCTAGTTTGATTGCTTTAATAGCAACTCGTTTATCTATAACTTTTGTTAACTCATAATCTGCATCTCCTCGTAACTTACGATATAAAAAATGTAATTTATCACTTATTTTGCGTCCTCTATATTTTCTAAGGCCATTTTTTACTCTATAATGATCCCTTGCATCACCATACAACAACCATCTTTTAGCTCTTAACCATTCTCTGGAAAATAAAAAAGCACCATAATAAGCTCTGCTAACTGCTGTTCTCAATCTTGCTTCGTCACCAAATGAAATTAATTCCTCTGCTAACTTCAAAAAATCTAAAGGGTCAAACATTCTCTAACTCTTTTACTTCTATGGTTAATTTATCATCAAATTCTTTTATCATTTCTATTTCTGTCTCGCTTTTATATTTTTTAAGTTTACTATCCACAATTTCTTCTACTATATTTCCTATTTCATCCCAAATTTTGATTATATTATTAAAATCTTTCTCTTTTACCAATATAGAAATTACTAATTCCTCCCATGTAGCTATTTCTTTATCTTTCTCTATATACAATTCTATTCTAAAATCCTTTCCATATTTGATTAACAACTCGTGAGTTTCTTCTACTATTTCATTTATAATCTCTATTGAGATTTTGTTCTTTGATATAAACAATTCTGCATCTTCACTAATTTTGTGTACTTTAGACTCAATCAATACCACATCAGCTATTTGGAATTCATATTTAGATAATAAAATACTCGGCATACCAAATATTTCCCATATCTTTAAAAGATCAAAAGCCTTCTTAATTTTTGGTGCTACTTCTAAAAATTCTATAGAGATATTTTCACTTTCACTACTCAACACAGATTTTAAAAACGTTTCACTTATAGCACGGCTAATTTCATTAACTTGGATATTCTTTCTCTTAATAAATTCACAACTCAACTCTTGTGTAGGTTCTTCTATTAAAGTAGGGATACTTTCTGTGTTATATGAGCTAATCATTGTTCAACTCCTTTAAAATGCTTTCTGCCTTATCTTTCACTTTAAAGTACATCCCCAAAATCTTCTTCATTTCTTCTAATTTTTCAGTATCATAATGGAAATTAAAGTCGCCTATAAATTTATTATTTTCTTTAGTAGGCTGGATGTTCAGTCTAACTAAAAAATTTTCAAATTTAAAACGAATCGTTCCTCCAATTTGATAAGGTTCTGAAAATATCTTTTTAAACTTGTCAGTATTGGGAGAAAAAAATCTTTCTAATCCTTTTTCTAAATTTAAATGATAAATAAAGTTGAGACCTATAGCAAGATAAGGAGTTTCTGGAAGTTGTTCAATATATCTTTTAACGATGTTCGGCAGTTCACTAAGATTTTGAGGAAAAGTCTTTTTTACAGAAATCTGCAATCTATCAGGATCAACAACAAATATAAAATTTTCGGTTTCAATTAGTGAAAAAACAGGAGTATGAGTAAAATTTTTAATTTCTTCTGTGATAATTCCTTTTTGTGTTGCCCACTCCTTAGAAGCTATTGTAGGATTATGTTTATTCGCTAAAACCACTATATTCGCTCCTTTCAGAAAGTAATTCATTATAAACCTCCCTTACTAATCTTCTTCAACTAATTCATCTAAACTTACTTTTAAAACTTTTGCTAATTTTTTTAAGGTGATTATAGTTGGATTTTTATTTACCCCTGATTCTATTTTAATAAGGGTACTATAAGTAACCTTTGCTCTTTTAGCAAGCTCTTCCTGTGATAATTTAAGCTGTTTTCTAAGTCTTTTGATATTTTGAGCTAAACTACTTTTCCTTGACATACTTTCAATATATTGCTAATATTATGTTATAAATTATTCTAGGATTATATTACTTATAATTCATTAATATTTTAACTTTAAGGAGGTTAAAATGCAAGAAAAATTAAGATGTGCAATTTATACAAGAGTAAGTACAGACAATCAAGCAGAGGTTGAATTTAACTCCTGTGAAGCACAAGAAGAAAAAATAAGAGCTTTCGTTAAGAGCCAAGAGAATATGGAAATCTATAAAGTTTACTCTGATGCTGGATTTACAGGAGTAAATCTTAATAGGCCTGCCTTAAATGAATTACTTGAAGATATAAAGCAAAGAAAAATTGATGTGGTTATTGTGTATAAGATAGACAGATTAACAAGATCACCTAAAGATTTCTATTACCTCATAGAAATATTCGAGAAATATAATGTAGATTTTATTTCTGTTACAGAACGATTTGACACCTCTACCCCGTCAGGAAGACTCCTTAGAAACATTATGCTTACATTTGCACAGTTTGAAAGAGAACTTGCCAGCGAAAGAACCAAAGATAAAATGCTTCAGCGAGCTCAAAAAGGAATGTGGAATGGTGGAATTGTTCCTTATGGATATAAAACAGAGAATAAGAAATTAGTTGTTAATGAAGAGGAAGCAAAAAATGTAAGAATAATTTTTGAAAGTTATATTACCTCTGGTTCAGTTACTAAGGTTTATAAAGAACTAAAATCCAGTGGTGTTAAGGACAGAAACGGACTTTATTTTTCAAAAAGTAGAATCTCTTATATCTTAAGAAACATCATCTATGTTGGAAAAATTAAATATGCTGGTAAAGTCTATCAAGGGATCCACGAACCTTTGATTTCGGAAGATATCTTTAATCTTGCTCAAGAAATTCACAAAAAGAAAAAGAGAGTTTTAAGATTGTATAAAAATTATCTTTTGACAGGGCTTATAAGATGTAAAGAGTGTGGCTCGCATATGACACCCTCCTATACAAATAAAAGGAAACAAGGGAAGATAAAAAGGTATTACTATTATCGTTGTACAAAAACAACCAAAAGAGATTGGAACGCTTGTTCAACAAAAATGGTAAGTGCTGATAGGTTAGAAAAGTATGTTTTTGAGAATTTAGAGAGAATATCCCTTGATAAACAATACATTGATAGTTTGATATTCAAACTAAAAAATGACCTATCGGATGACCGAACAGGACTCAAACTATCGGACTTATCCTTTGAAACCCTCCAATCCTCCCTCCAACACTTCCTAAAAACCCTCCCTCAAAAGAAAGGAATTGAAAAGAATCTTTTTATCAAAAAATTCATCAAAGAAATAATCTACTCAAAAGAAAACATACAAATAAATCTTTGTTTTTCAAGGAATTTTGCACCACAAAATTTCTCTGATTCAAATCTTCGGAATAGGTGGGAAGGGAATAATTTTAAAGAAAAACTACTTTCTGAAAATCCTAAAAACTTAGTTTGTAGTAATAAATATGGCTCCCCGGGCAGGGCTCGAACCTGCGACACGGTGGTTACAAACTGACTCTGATTACTCAGAGAGTCGGACTATACCTTTACCATATCCTTTTCGGACTTAGGTAGCGAGTGTCTAGTCTCTGCACCTTCCCCGAACCACTCGCTATGCTCGGGTTCGGGGCTTGGTTCAGGATTGCCCTTGCTTTGAAGGGTTTCCCTGAATTTACTCGCTTTTCCATCCCGCAGTTTCCTGCGGGAGCTGCTAACACCAACAGCCTCAGCCGGAGGCTGATCCGCCTCTGGCGGAACCTGCTCTAATCTAACAGCCACCTGCTCTACCAACTGAGCTACCGGGGAAAGATATATTGTGGGCGGAGAGACTATGTTAAGCCAAAATTTTTGATGTTGGTTTTTGCTATCTGTTCTATCTTTTGCAGTTCCTGTTTATTGTTTAAGAGATGTTTAAATCTTTTTTGTAATTTCAGATATTCTTCCACTGGTTTTGGTTCCGGGATTTTCATTACAGAAGTTAACTTATCATACTCAAACTCAATTAGAGGATAAAGCCCGGTTTCCACAGCCAACTTCCCTACTTTTAGTGTCAACTCCGGAGCATACCCCCAGCCCAGAGGACAGGGACAATGAATCTGCAGATACTTAGGGCCTCTGATAGTTAGTGCTTTTTTTATCTTCTCTTTTAGGTCGGGGATGAAACCCACTGAGGCCGAAGCAACATAAGGAATCTTATGAGCGGCACAGATTTCCAGCATCGTTTTTTTCGGGCGGATATTACCTGTGGATTTTTTCCCCGGCGGCGAGGTTGTAGTATTAGCGTCAAGAGGAGTGAGCCCTGACCTTTGAATCCCTGTATTTTCATAAGCCTCGTTATCGTAGCAGCAGAATAGAATGTCGTGTCCCCTCTCGAGCATTCCGGAAAGTGCCTGCAGGCCTATATCTGCGGTGCCCCCATCGCCGGCCTGAGCAATTACCCTGATATTTTCCAGTTTTCCTAAGTGCTTTAAAGCCGCCTCTACGCCCGAAGCCACTGCTGCCGCATTTTCAAATAGAGAGTGAATCCAGGGCACTTTCCAGGCCGAATCAGGAAACTTACTGGAAAATACCTCCAGGCAACCGGTGGCATTGGTGATGATAACATTCTCGCCAGCGGTGTTGACTACTATACTTGCAGCAATCTCCTGTCCGCATCCCGGACAGGCAGTGCTAAATTTAGAATCGAATAAATTCATAAAATTACGATTACAATGATTAAGCCAGGATTACGGCGATAGTTTTTATCGCTGCTATCCTGCTTTTAATCACTGCAGTCTATACCGAGCGGAGCAAGGGTATTCTTAGAAGCGAATGAACCCATTTAATAACTCCTTTTTTATATCTATAAATTCCAGGTCTTTTTGCGCTCCTTCCAGTTTTGTAAACACCTCTATTATTGTTTCCTGAGAGATGTCTCTGCCCCCCAAGCCCGCTACAAAACCATTTATTTTTGGGTTTTCTGGCCTATTTTGAAAGATACCTTTAATCTCGGTGAATAAGGGCCCGTAAGCGCCCAAAGAAATCGCTTTCTCCACTACTCCAATGTTAGGCACATCTTTCAATGCTTGATAGATTGCCTCTTTAGGAAAGGGGCGATAGGTAATTACTCTTAATGCCCCCACTTTTTTACCCTTCTCTCTTAAATCGTCTACCACCTGTTTTATTGTTCCTGCTAAAGAGCCCTGAGCAATCAGGGCATATTGGGCGTCCTCCAGGCGGTAGGTTTCAACCAATCCTCCCGTGTCTCTACCAAAGGTATGCTTAAAATCTTTAGCTATTTGGGGTATTAGTTTCAGAGCCCTATCCAGAGCATTTTGAATATCTACGCGGGTCTCCATATAACAAGTTGGATCAGCCAGGTATCCCATAGTGATTGGATGGGAAGGGTCTAATTTATAAGAGGTGCTGTAGGGGGGGAGAAATTGGTCTACCTTTTCTTGCTCAGGGATATCTACCGGTTCATGACCGTGAGTGAGGATATATCCGTCTATACAGACCATTACCGGTAGCATTATTTCTTTGTTTTCGGCTAACTTATAAGCCTGAATATGCAGGTCTAATGCCTCCTGATTGTTCTCAGCATAAAACTGAATCCAGCCCGTATCCCGCATCGCCAGAGAATCCTGATGGTCATTCCAGATGTTTATTGGAGCGGAGACCGCCCGGTTGGCACAGGTTAATACCAGAGGCAGACGCATACCGGCGATGTTGTAAATGACTTCACCCATAAGGAGAAGTCCTTGGGAACTGGTAGCGGTAAAGGCACGAACGCCGGTGGCTATTGCCCCTAAGACCACCGAGGCCGCCGAGTGTTCGGATTCAACATTGACAAACTGAGAATTGAGTTCGCCGTCAGCAACAAACTGGGCAAGATTCTGGACAATGTGGGTTTGGGGAGTAATTGGATAAGCCGAGATTACTCCTGGTTTGCAGAGTTTTATCGCCTCGGCAACCGCTCGTGAACCTTCCAAAAATCTTTTCATACCGCTTCGTATCCTTTACGCACTGCCTCTAAGTTTTTATCCAGAGCCTCTTTTCTTTTGCCTGAAAAATGCATTGTTATTGCCTGGAGCAACGATTCTAATCGCACCTCGCCGCTTACCCTGGCAAAGGCGCCTAAGAGAGGAGTATTAGCAAAGGGTTTTCCGATGGTCTGGAGAGCAATTTCTTCGGCAGAGATAGTAATTACTTTTTGTTTATTTAAAGTGGGGATTTCGCTACCTTGCTTAACATTTATTATTGCTGTTCCTCCCTCTTTAAATCCGGCAAAGCAATCAAGGCTCTTTATTAAGCTCGGGTCAATTATTAGGATATAATCAGGGTGATAAATCTGAGAGCGACTCCGCACCGGTTTGTCATCAAAGCGCAGAAAAGCGTTCATCGGAGCGCCCATTCTGGCTGCCCCAAAGTTAGGAAAGCCGTAAGCGTACTTTCCTTCTAAAAATAATGCTTGACCCAAGATTGCCGCACTGGTTATCGCTCCCTGTCCGGCGCGGGCGTAGATTTTCAATTCTTTCATTCTTTCTTTTCTTTCTTCTCAGCCAATTTATCTTTAATATTACTTACCCCGACAACCACTGTAATTATTCCACCTATAATAAGCCCGGCAACGATTATTCCCTGCAGGATAATCCAGATGGCTGGGGCCCATTTTACTAAAGCAATTATTCCCAGGATTGTGGCTATTACTCCGGCGATTATTGCCCAAATATTCTTCATTTTTTACCTCCTTTCCTTGCTCGCGAAGCGAGAGCCGAAGCCCGCCTACAAGCGTAGGCGGGCTGAGGATAGTCCGCCAAAGGCGGACGCTTTTATTTACCTCCTTTCCTTACTCGCGAAGCGAGAGCCCAAGTTCCCCGAAGGGGAACTGAGGATAGGAAATCTGCGAAGCAGATTTCCGCTTTTGTTTCTACCTTTCCTTACCCGCCTTTATCTCTTTAATTCTATTCTTCTTTCTTTACTTCCGTTTTTCCTTCCGGTCGTTTTACTTCTTTAATTTTACTCTTCAGATTTTTAATTCTCTCTTTCATTTCTGCTTTTACTTTCAGTAAATCCCCTCTCGCAG
>JAGGUG010000103.1 GCA_021158625.1 Candidatus Omnitrophota bacterium
ATCCAAGATAAACAAATCACATTCAACATAGACAGAGACCTACTTACTAAACTTCATCTTTCTGATGGTGAAATAGCTGCTTTTATAAAGAAAGCCTTAGATAAAGATAAATTAGATGTATCTACTATTAACCGTCCCATCACCATCGCCCTCCTTGATACCTCCGAACACCTCTTTGAAGACCACCTTCCCAATTCCTTTATTGGTATAAACAAAGCAATTCTTGAAATAAAAGATAAAGACATCCGCAACATTCTCCTTCAGGTTGGTATTGCTCACGAAATGAGGCATGAGGCAACTAAGAGAGCAGATGAAGAATTTGAGAAGGGGAATTTGAAAAAGGACATTTCGCTTTTAGAAGGACTCATAGATGAAATAAAGATAGATGACACTTATACCTCTAAACTTTCTAATGCTGATGTTGTTTATCTGAAAGCTTTGTATAAGAAATTCAAAGTGCGTGTGCTTATTTCAAACTTAGAGTCAATAGTAAGCGAAGAATCGCCGTTTATAATTGAATTAAGACAGAAAAATCCCCCTCTGATAATAGGAAAGAATTTCTTCCCTTCAGCATTACTTAATGAAAGTCAGCGTCAGGAACTTTTGGGTGCTATAGAATATAGTGATTTAGCTCAAGATCCTGAGAATCAGGAAGCAGCCAAGAATGCAATTTTGCTATGCAATCCTATGGATGCAGGTCTTGGCAGCTCTGTAGTCCGAGAAGAATATTTAAAAAGAATATGGCAGCAAATAGGTAGGACAGGAAAAGCCAAATTAGGTGCTAAAGGGACAGATTTGTATTTTGATGTAGTTTTAAAAGGTTTTGATAAAAAAGGAAATGAAATAGAAATTCCGGAAAGGTTAAGTATTACAGAACTTAAATATTTGCAGGCAATTACTACTGCTTCCAATTATGGAGAAGTAATTATCCAGGAGTTAGTAAATAACGAAAGCGAACCCTTTATAAAGAAATTCTTTGATACTATTTTTATTTTAGACCGCATTGATGAAAGAATCCCTCAGAATAAAAAACGCACTTATAAAAAGATTATTGAACAGATTCCCAATCTGGAAATAACCGAAGATTTTATAATTCAGGCCTCTCTGCCCACTATAGATTTGCAGACAGGACTTCTTACTACCGAAAGAGATGCCCCTGGTGGGCATGGGCAATTAGGAACAATGGTTTTAGAAAAAGCTTTGAATAAGGAATTACCTCAAGATAAAGTTTTAATTCAAACGATATACAATGGAGACGGACCTAATAATTTTGTTGATGCCTCTATAGTTGGATGGATGGCAAGAAATGATATCCCCATAGTTATGATTTCAACTACAAAAACAGAGTTGGATAGAAAAGGAGGGGAGATTGGCGTTGAGTATTTAAAAGATGGCAAGGTAAGAACTCAGATGTTAGAGCGTGCTCAAGCCATAGAGAATGGACAAGAGGGATGGTTTTATCGTATAGGATTACCAGGAGATAAAGGAGATGAAGGCGAAGCCTATAAGCAATACTTTAATACCAATACAGCGTTAGTAAACTACTCTGTATTGACTCCTTTCTTAAAAGAACTTTATGCTGTAATAGGCAAAGAAAAGTTTGCAGAGATAATTAGCCCTGACCTTATTTCAAATGTAAAAAAGCAGAATGGGAAAGAATTCACTCAGTTAGAAGGTGCTTTAGGAAGTGCTTTGCTTAATTTAAATAGCTTTATTCAAACAACAGATAATCCTAAGGTAAACCTTCTTTTAAAAAAGTATAATCTGGACAGGCTTCTTTATATTGTAAATGTAGACAGAACACACAGAAATGAATTCTTTACACCAGTAAAATTTGCCTATGATTTTTGGTTTTATGCTTACAGTGACCATTTCAAAGTCAATACCCAAACATGGAAATTAGAAAATCTGAGGATTGGACATCTGCCCGCTTTTGAAGATATGGATGAATACTATAAAGATGTTCAGAATTGTATTGATGCATTTGGCAGAGCTTCAACCATTGATTTAAATTCTCTCTCTATCAAAGGTAAAGTTCATCTAAAAGATGCTATTCTCAAAGGGTATGTTGAAATAGTCAGCGATTATCCATTTGTATTTGACCTTAACAGCCAGAGAGCCAGAAGCCAGCTTAGATTAACAAAGGGTCAGAAACTTATTTTAGAAAATGTGTCTATCTTGGTAGATAAAAAGGGCAATATAAGGATAGTAGAAATCATAGATAATTCTGTCCGTTTCAAATCGGGTGTTTCTTTAAGTAATAAAGAAATCAAGCATAAAATTGTTGAAGAGCGGATGAAGATAAAAGGGCTTACAGAGCAAGAAATCCAGAGTGTTCTTAGAGCTGTTGCATCAGTAAAACAATATCTCAGCAAGAGAAATATTTTATTAAACCCCTCATTAGAGAATTTAATCAAAGAAGGAAGATTGCGGGCGGGACCATTTGAAGACTTCTTTGCCCTTCTGGGTAAAGATGTTCTTGGCTTAACCCCCCAAAAAGATGTCCTTTACCTTGATAAATCCATCCTAAATAAACCTCTGCAGTTAGAACTTAGCCTTTTATATGAAAATTTATTCCTCTCAGGTCATTCCTCAGAGCGGATTCTCAATTATGAAGAAGATTATATTTTTTCTATGTTTCATTCGGAAGGAAAATATAAATTAAGCGAACTTGGCGATACTATAAAATCTTTTATTCAAGAAAAGTCCTTACAAGATAAAAAAGACTATCTTTCTGAGTTAAGGGAGTATGTTGGTAAAGACTCCACAGCCAATGAGAAAGCAGAAGAAATAATAAATAAAATAAATCTCTTTGGAAAGGTTTCCCCTTCTCGTCTTCATCCTGCCAAGGTGTCTATTCTTGAAGATTTTATGAAAAATGAGCCCGCTAAATATTCAGATTATATTTCAAAAACCATCAAAGCCATTGCCGAAGGCAAAATAGCTGCTGAGTGTTTCTTTGCCGGGGCAGCGATTCGTATGGGAAAGGGGCCTTTGTATAATCTTGATCCCTGGGAGGTAGTAGAAGACGAAATTAAAAATGGCGAGAATTTACCCGAAAATTATAATATACCTAAAGATGCTATTAGAAAAATAGGATTAGGCCCCCGGCAGTTAATAGAGCTAAGGATTGCCCTTGAAGATCTTACGGAAAAATACAATCAAATGGTAGAAAAGAAACAAATTAAAGGTAGCAAAAAAAGTGTGTCAGATGTATTATCTAATTTCCCCATTGTTCTGCATATAAATAGCCAGATAGAACAAGTAGTTAAGAAAGATTTACTTGAGCATGATTTCTATGGTTTTAGTCCCGAGAGGATTATTATCATAGTTCAACCTATGCTTCCCGGGTGGTATATAGATGCTCAGAATAATGTGCGATTAGACACCCGCAGCGAATGCTTACCTTATAATCATGGGTGGGCAAGGATGCAGCTCAATTGGCAGAATCAAGCTTATACTTTAGACAGCGCTGGAAATAAACATTGCTTCAAAGAATCCGTTATAAAGCGTTTACAATCCAACGATGTTCATTATATGGTTTTGCATCGTATTAATGACCTTGACCGTTTATCACCTAAAGGGGTATTAGACATTAACCTCATTGCATTAAGTTTATATCTTATGCGAGAGAGAGGTTTTAATCTCACAGTTGAACTTGTAGGAAATCCCAAAGGTACAAAGGGTGGTTTAGGGCTTCGGATAGATGATAATGAAGATATGATACTCATTGAGGGTCTAAATTCTAAAAGCAAGGAAATGGAAGATAGACTTAGCGAGTTAACCACGCAGGTTAAAGAAGAAGGGAAAACCGGTCTTCCTTACAATGCTATGCGGCAAGTAGAAGATATTGATTCTACAGACAAATCTATGCAAAAGGGGTTACCTCTGAGTATGAGAATAAGAGGAGGCAATCGTCTTTATCCCGAGATCCCTGTAGGCGATGCTACCCAAATAGATACTGTAAAAGCAGGGGCTATAATGAGATTGCAGGATAGATTTATGCCTGAAAAGAAGAATGGAGAAGAGATATATGATTTTAAAAAACCGGAACATGTATCTGATGCAATTAGATTTTTAGAAAAACAGGATAGGCAGAAGAAGTTTAGAAAGTTAGCAGAAGAATTGGGATTTTTGGGATTTGATGCTGCCTTAAAGAATCTTTGGGATAAAAGGATGGAAGAAGGCTGGTTTAGATATGATGCGAAGGATATTGAGAGAAAAAGAGTAGGCAAGTTTTGGGCGCAGTTTAACCCGGGGAGAGCGGAAAAAGAGAAAGAGATTAATTGGCCAGGAGAGAATACTAATCCTGTTTGGGAAAAATTCGGTTGGACCGATGATTATAATAAAATATCCACAAAATATCCTGGCCAGAGGTTGTTTAACTTAAAAATAGAGGAAAAAAATGTTGCAGTCAATATAAACTATGCTCCAATTTTACCTTATCACTTTTTATTAATACCTTTGCCTGAACAAGAGAGACCACAATTTATAACCCCTGAGTCCTTAGAAATAGCGCTTAAAACTTTAGAGATGAGCAAAGAGCCCAATTTGAGATTTGGTTTTAATAGCCGCGGGGCTTGGGCGTCTATAAATCATTTGCATTTTCAGGGTTTTTATTATCCGGAACAGAACCTTCCATTAGAAGAAGCAAAGAGAGTGCAGATTGAAAGAGTTAATGATGTTGAAGTATCCAATATAATAAGTTATCCTATAAGAGGTTTAGTTTTTAAGGGAGAAGATAGAGACAATTTGGTAAAGGCAGCATTTAATTATATTCAAATTCTTCAAAACAAAAATATTCCCCATACATTGTTGATTAAAAGAGACAGTATTTATGTTTTGCCGCGAAGCAGGAAACGCAGTGAATTTTTTGTTGGAGGTATAGGGTTTTTTGAAGTAAGTGGAGAGGTATACCTTGGTGAAAAAGACAGATTTGATTCTGTTGAAGAGAAAGATATATTTGAGGCGTTAAGCCTATGTGGTTTGGATGAAAGGAAATTTAAGGAAACGGTAGATGAACTAAAAGACCTCTCTGGCACAGGTATAAACAGACCACCTTTATTTAAAGATAAAAAACTCACAAAACTCCAAGAAATAACCAAGCATTTGCATAACTCTAAAAACATTTCTCAACCTGTCCGCAATTCCGTCAATGAAATACTCACCCTCCTCAAAGCCCAACCCGATTTGGAAATCTCTCCTGATTTATTAAATAAAATTGCTGATAAGCATAATATAAACCGAGCCTCTCGCGATTGGAGTGTTTTGCAAGAGATTATATTTG
>JAGGUG010000082.1 GCA_021158625.1 Candidatus Omnitrophota bacterium
CCGGCATAATCTATCTGCCGACGGGAGACCTCAACCAACATTATGTCTTTTTCTCTATCGTAATTAATCTTCATAGCGTTCTCTCCTTTCCTTACTCGCCAAAGGCGAGAGCCGAAGCCCCGAAACTGCGGGACGCTTTTTGTTTTTTCCTAATCTATCTTTGTCTAACTTATCTTTGTTCATTTGGGTCTTCTATAGACTATTGGGTCTTCTATAAACTATGGAGGGCTACCCTCCATAGTTTATAGAGATTCCAAATGACCAAAGATAGATAAGGATAGACATCCTGTTTTGTTAGAAATTTTAGATGCCAGCGAGTTTTTGATTGCCGCTACTAAGGCGTCTATTAAACCAAAACAGGAAAAGTTAGTTTATGCTTAGCATTTTGGGCGCGATGGCCGAGAAGTTAGGCAGCGGTCTGCAAAACCGTTTACATCGGTGCGAATCCGATTCGCGCCTCCATTCCTTCCTCGCGAAGCGAGAGCCGACGAGTGCGCGAGCGAAGCGAGCAAGCGAGGAGGATAGCCCGCCAAAGGCGGACGCTGTTCCATTTTCCTTACTCACCGAAGGTGAGAGTTGTTAACTGTAGACTGTTTTCTGATATTCTGCCGGGATGGCGGAATTGGTAGACGCCTGGGACTTAAAATCCCATGTCCTTTATGGGCGTGTCGGTTCGAGTCCGACTCCCGGCACCAGAACCGCCAAGAACCACCAAGACGCCAAGAAGAAAGACGCCAAGACGCAAAAAAAGAACCGCCAAGACGCAAAAAAGAACCAAAAACGCAAAAATAAGGGGTTTATTAAAATGCGAAGATTTAGTTTTTTTCTAATTCTATGTTTAATTCTAACGGGAGTTGTTTCCAAGATAAGTAAAGGAGGAGAGATGAGGATTGAAGGTAAGAAGGTTTTAATGGTTATTGCCCATCAGGATTTCCGCGATGAGGAGTATAAGCACCCGCGGGAGATTTTGGAAAATGCCGGGGCAAAAATAACGGTTGCCTCTTCTAAAACAGACACTGCTTATGGAAGTTATGGTTTGACCGCCCAGGTGGACATCTTACTCAATGATGTGCAAGTGGAAGATTATGATTGTGTTATCTTTGTCGGAGGAATGGGCTCAAGTGAATATTTTAATAATGAAAAGGCACATTCAGTTGCCCGCGAGATGCTTGCTCAAAACAAATTGGTCTGCGCCATTTGCATTGCTCCCAATACTTTAGCTCAAGCAGGGATTTTGAAAGATAAAAAGGTTACTGCTTTTCCGTCGGTGAAAGATGACTTGGCAAAACAGGGAGCAATCTATACCGGCAAGGATGTAGAGATTGATGGCAATATTATCACCGCCAATGGCCCGCAGGCGGCAAAGAAGTTTGGAGAGACAATTTTGCGACTTTTAGGAGCAACCCAGCACTAATTTTTCAGGGAAGTCAACCAAAGTAGAAAATTAGTGCTGGATTCAATGCATTCAAACAACTTACATCGTGCTTCGCACTCCGTAAGTTGTGAACTTATTGAATGATTCTCCCCAATCAATTCAAAACAGGGATGGTGATTAGATATGAGGGGGTGCTTTATTCTATTCTTGAGTTTCAACATATCAAGCCGGGCAAAGGCGGTGCCTTTGTGCGGATAAAACTCAAGAATCTAAATAACGGGGCAATCGTTGATAAGACCTTAAGACCAGAGACAAAGGTAGAAGAGATATTCGTTGAACAGAGGAGAATGCAATACCTCTATCGCAATAGTAAATATCATTTTATGGATGAGGAGGATTTTGAGGAGATTGAATTGCCTCCGGAAAAGGTGGAAGGAATAAAAGACCTGCTTTTAGAGAATAATCCGGTGATTATCTCTTTTTACAATAAAGAAATTTTGGATATAAATCTTCCCAATTTTATTGAATTGCAAATAACAGAGGTCGAGCCAGCGGCTAAAGGAGATACTGCCCAGAGAAATTATAAAAAGGCAAAGGTAGAAACCGGGGCGATAATTCAAGTACCGATGTTTATTGAAAAAGGAGATAGAGTAAAGATTGATACGCGTAGCAGGAAGTACATCTCGCGGGTGTAAGGAAAAAAATAAATGAAAGCGCCCCGAAACTTCGGGACTATCCTCAGCCCCGAAGTTTCGGGGCTTCGGCTCTCACCCTGTACCAGAACGGTTCAGGCTCGCCTATGGCGAGAAAGGAAAGGGGGACAAATGAATTTAAAAGAAGTCGAAGATTTAATTGCCTTAATGAATAAGAATAAATTAGAAGAAATAGAGATTGAGAAGGGGGATTGGAAGATTCATTTAAGGAAGAAAGGAAAAAAAATAGTGCAGGAGGTATTTACTTCCAAAGAGCCAGCAGGTGAAAAGCCCTCGCCAGATTTAAAGCAGGAAAAAAAATTCAAGCAAATTAAGTCTCCAATTGTAGGGACATTTTATCGCGCTTCTTCTCCGGATGCCGAGCCCTTTGTAGAAGTGGGTGACGAGATAGAAAAGGACCAAACCCTTTGCATTATCGAGGCAATGAAGGTAATGAATGAAATTAAGTCCGAAACAAAAGGGAAGATAAAAGAGATTTTAGTAGAAAACGGAGAAGCAGTAGAATTTGACCAGCCGTTGTTTACGGTAGAGACATAATTGACCCCACTTCCACACCCGGTGTGGAAGTGGGTAACAAGATATGTTCAATAAAATCTTAGTTGCCAATCGGGGAGAGATTGCCTTGAGAATAATTCGTGCCTGCAGGGAATTAGGTATTAAAACAGTAGCAGTATATTCTAAGGCAGATAAAGATTCTTTGCCAGTCAGATTTGCTGATGAGGCGGTATGTATCGGAGATTCAGTTAGCAGCAGCAGTTATCTTAATATCCCCAGCATAATCAGTGCCGCCGAAATTACCGATGTTGATGCTATCCATCCCGGTTATGGGTTTCTGGCTGAAAACACCCATTTTGCCGAGATTTGCGAATCCTGTCAGATTAAATTCATTGGACCAACCCCGGAAAATATTAAAACAATGGGTAATAAATCCCTTGCCCGTGAGAATGCCGAAAAAATAGGTATTCCAGTGATCCCGGGAAGTAAGATAATCAAGGATAAGAATGATGCCTTAGAGGTTGTCAAGAAAACTGGCTATCCAGTAATAGTTAAAGCCGCGGGTGGTGGGGGCGGAAAGGGAATGCGAGTTGCCCATAATGAAGTGAGTTTAGTAAATTCTTTAACCACTGCTCAAGCCGAAGCCGAGGCAAATTTCAATAATCCCGATGTCTATATTGAGAAATATATCCAGAAGCCACGACATATTGAGTTTCAAATTCTCGCTGACAATTACGGAAATGTTATCCATTTAGGAGAAAGAGATTGCACTATCCAGAGGAGGCATCAAAAATTGATTGAAGAAGCCCCTTCTCTCAAAATAGATAAGAGTCTCCGTCAAAAGATGGGAAGGCTCGCTGTTCGATGCGCCAAGAATATAGATTATCGCGGTGCCGGGACAGTGGAGTTTCTCTTGGATGAAGATAACAACTACTACTTTATGGAAATGAATACCCGTATTCAGGTGGAACACCCAATAACCGAGCTCGTAACTGGCATAGATTTGATAAAAGAGCAAATTAAAATTGCTGCCGGAGAAAAACTTGCCTATCAACAAAAAGACATAGAAATTAAAGGTTGGGCGATTGAGTGCCGGATTAATGCCGAAGATTGGAGGAATGATTTCTCCCCTTCACCGGGAAAAATTGAACTCTGGCTTGCTCCTGGTGGGCGAGGAGTACGTTTAGATACTGCCGCTTATGCGGGTTTTCTAATCTCTCCCTATTATGATTCAATGATTGCTAAGTTAATCACTTATGGCAAAACCCGTGAGGAGGCAATTTTGATTATGCGACGGGCCTTAGACGAGTTCGTTGTTGAACCAATCAAAACCACCATTCCTTTACACAGAGAAATTTTTGCCAGCGAGGCATTCTGGGAGGGAAAATTTCACACCCAGATTATTGAAGAACTTTTGGAAGAGAAGACAGGATAAGAAGCGAGGTTTGCTCCGGAGATTATATTTGGCCTTTGAGCCTTAGGGGTTTACCAAAAGAAAAGGATAATCCCCTATAGTTATCCTCAGCCCGTCTCCGCTAAAACTACAGGTATAATTAGGGATAACTTCTCTATTGTCCTTAAAAGGAAATTGGCGGGCTTCGGCTCTTGCCCTGCACCAGAACGGTTCAGGGCTCGCTTCGCGAGTAAGGTTCACCCTGTTAAATAATCCCGAATAAGTCGGGATTCCGCCACAGGCGGATTTAACAGGGTAAAGAAAAAACAAAAAGCGTCCCGAAGTTTCGGGGCTTCGGCTCTCGCTTCGCGAGTAAGGAAAGGGGGTGTAAAATGGCGAAGGTGTATTATGATAAGGATGCTGATTTGAATATATTGAAGGGCAGGAAAATCGGGATAATCGGTTATGGAATTCAGGGGCGGGCACAGGCATTGAATCTGAGAGATAGCGGCCTGGATGTCCAAGTAAGCGATTTAAAGGGAAGTGAAAATTACAAGAAAGCAGAGGAGGATAAATTCAAGCCTCTGACTGCCGAAGAGATTAGCCAGAAATGCGACATTATTCAGATGCTTACCCAGGATGATGTTCAGGCAAAGGTGTATAAAGAGGCGGTGGAGAAAAATCTAAAAGAAGGTAATGCTCTTGTTTTTTCTCACGGATTCAATATTCATTTCAATCAAATTGTCCCTCCCAGGAATATTGATGTGTTTATGATTGCTCCCAAGGGACCGGGTAGTTTGCTCCGCCAGATGTTCATAGAACGAAAAGGGGTTCCTTGCCTTCTGGCGATATTTCAAGAGTATACGGGCAAAGCCGTCCAATTGGGATTGGCTTATGCCAAGGGAATTGGCGGGACGCGTGCCGGGGTAATTGAAACCACCTTTAAAGAGGAAACTGAAACCGACCTCTTTGGCGAACAGGTAGTGCTTTGTGGAGGGGTTAGTGAATTAATCAAAGCCGCATTTGAAACCCTGATCAACGCCGGCTATCAACCCGAGATTGCCTATTTTGAGTGTATGCACGAATTGAAGTTGATTACCGATATGATTTATGAGACGGGGATTCAGGGGATGCGTCAGAGGGTGAGTGATACTGCTGAATATGGTGATTTGACCCGGGGAAAGCGGATTATCAACGAAGAAACAAGAAAAGAGATGCGCAAGATTCTGGGTGAAATCCAAAAAGGAGAATTTGCCCGGGAGTGGATTCTGGAGAATAGAGCGGGACGGCCAGTCTTTAATGCCCTGCGCAAACGCGACGAGAATCACCCTATTGAAATAGTCGGCAGAAAACTGCGGGCAATGATGGATTGGATTCACCCTGCTAAATAGTTGCGAAGAATTTCACGGGGTGAACCCTGTTAAATAATCCCAAATAAATCGGGATTGCCGCAAGGGGGCATTTAACAGGCTAAGATAAACGCTACACGCTCAAGCTACACGCTAAAAGCGAATAAAAAAGAGAAAAGAAATGAAGAAGTGTGAGGCGTGAAGCGATGAAATCAGTCTTTGTCTGCCAGAAATGTGGTTATCAGTCGCCAAAGTGGTTGGGGAGATGCCCGGATTGCGGTGAATGGAACAGTTTAATAGAAGAAGTTAGCGAACCTGTTTCTGCCCACCCAAGTGGATATTCATCAACCCCTCCTCAGAACTGGCGAGAGATAGGAGTTGATAAAGAGCTGCGTTTCTCCACGGAAATTGAGGAATTTGACCGCATCCTGGGCGGAGGAATCGTCCGAGGTTCAGTAGTCCTTGTGGGTGGGGAGCCGGGGATTGGCAAGTCCACTCTCCTTCTTCAAATTTCTAATCTTCTGTCTAAAAAGCAGAGGGTTCTCTATATTACGGGTGAGGAATCGGTTAGCCAGACTAAACTGCGTGGTGAGCGACTAAAGATAGAGGCAGAAGAGTTATTCGTAGTTAGTGAGACCAACCTAAACTTAGTTATTAATTATATAAAAAAATTCTCTCCCCAAATAGTCGTCATTGATTCCATCCAGACGCTCTACAAAGAGGAGTTATCTTCAGCCCCGGGAAGTGTTTCTCAAATAAAAGAATGCACCGCCCAACTCACTTTATTAGCAAAGAAAGAGGGTATTTCTATATTTCTGATTGGGCAGGTGACCAAAGAGGGTTATTTAGCCGGACCAAGGGTTTTAGAGCATATCGTTGATGTGGTGCTCTATTTTGAAGGCGATAAATACTACAATTATCGCATCCTGCGGGCAATAAAGAATAGATTTGGTTCTACCAATGAGATTGGAGTCTTTGAGATGTCTGAGCGAGGATTACTGCCTATTCCCAACCCCTCAAGGTTATTTCTCCAAAATCGTGAGGAAAGAAATCCCGGTTCAAGCGTAGTTTGCCCTATGGAGGGGACACGCCCCTTGTTAGTAGAAATCCAGGCGCTGGTTACGCCTACCCACTTTGGCATTCCCACCCGCAAAAGCAGTGGTTTGGATTATAACCGGTGTCTCTTGATTTTAGCGGTCCTGGAAAAGAAAATTGGTTTAAAATTACAGATGCAGGACATATTTATAAATGTGGTAGGTGGGATTAAGGTAGTTGAACCGGCAGTGGATTTAGGAATTGCCTTGGCAGTTGTCTCTAATTTCAGAAATATCTCGGTGAGAAAGGACTATCTTTTTATTGGAGAGCTCGGTCTGGGCGGAGAGATTCGTCCTGTCCCTCAATTAAGCCGAAGGATAAACGAAGGTGAAAAATTGGGTTTTGAGTATTGTGTAATTCCGAGGAGTAATCTAAAATCACATTTTAAAAATATAGAGGTCATTGAGGTAAAGGACATACAGGAAGCGATAAATGTAGGTTTAGAGAGATAGATGGAGCACATTGCTTTAGCTATTATCGGGTTTATGGTTGGCTCGGAATTAAAGATAGAGATTTTTAAAAAATTAAACCCCGTTAGAAAGCTACGATTTAGGGGGTAACTTCCCCGCCTGCTCCCGACAAACGGGAGGGCGGGCAGGTCAAGAGATTGGTGCGGGGTAAACATTCTTTCTCTGCCCACGCAGGGGGCTTTCTAAGGGGGTAAAGCTGATTGAGAGAAGAGTATTGGAGCGTCAGCATGGGTTGGAAGATGAGTAAACTTATTTTATCATTAGGGCTGTTGGGTTTGTTTATTACATCGCCGGTTCTTTCTGCGGAGAGGGAAGATTATTGTTGTGTCGTTTATTTCACCGGTGTTGGCTGTCCTCATTGTGCCAATACCGACCCCCTTGTTTTAGAGGAATTATCCAAAGAGAGAAAAAATTTTATAGTGATAGAATATGAAATCTATCACCAGCGGGAAAATGGGTCTTTACTTATGGAATATAATAATAATTACGCCTCTGGACTGGCCATACCGTTAATAATCTTTAATAAAGACAAACATTTTAAAGGAGATAAGTTGATATTAGGGAATATTTTCGAAACAATTGATAGACTTAATAGCAACCCTTGCCCCTTAAAAGACGGTTCCTCAGCAACTTTTGATGAATTGCATTTAACTACCTTACCTGGCAAGCCAAAGATATGGAGAGGAGAAAGAATATTAGTGAGGACCGGGAGTGAAGGAGATGGAGATAATGCACTTCTTAAAGATCTGCTGACAACTGAGGATTTTTTAAGCATTCTCCAGAAGATAAAATTTAGATTTAGGCCAATAGAACCCTTGCCAGTTATGCTTTCGGGTAAAAGTATTCGCTTTGACAATGCAGTTGAAATGGACGGCTGGATTTTTCAGTGGGGAAGAAAAAAGACAAAAACATTCCTGCAAACCTCCTTTTTGAATGTTTCTTTACCAGAGGAAGACGAAGAGGAAGAGATAAAACCTCAGCCGCAAAAAATTGCCCAAAAGCAAAAACACTTGGGATTTCATAAAATATTTCTTCTGGCATTGGCTGATACGGTTAATCCTTGCGCTCTTGCTGTGTTTATTTTATTTCTAATCGGGATTATGTCCTATAACCCCGGAAAAGAAAAAAAGGTTCTTTTTGCTGGAGCGGCTTTTGTGAGCGCGGTCTATATTTGCTACTTTATTTATGGACTAATCATTGTTAAATTCTGGCAGGTGGTTCAGACATTAAGTGTGATAAGATTGGCTATTTATAAAATTTTAGGAGTAGTGGCTATAACTCTTGGTCTTTTGCATCTCAAAGATTTCTTCTACTATAAACCCGGTGGGTTTGCTACGGAAATGCCTATGGGTTGGAGAGGCAAGGTTAAAAAAATGATGTTAGGAATAACCTCTACTCGGGGTGCCTTCCTGATGGGAGCATTTGTGACTATTTTCCTGATGCCCTGCACGATGGGTCCCTACTTGATTGCCGGAGGAATTTTATCTACGCTTGAGTTGATAAAGACTATTCCCTGGCTGCTGATATATAACTTGATATTTGTTTTACCTTTATATGGTATAGTTCTAGTGATATATTTGGGGTTTAAGAAGGTAGAAGATATCTCTGGCTGGAAGGAGAGGAATATTCGCCGCCTGCATTTAATCGTCGGGTTTATTATGCTGTTTATAGGTCTGGGGATTATTTTGAGATGGATATAACGGCAATAGTTCCAGCGGCAGGAGAAGGAAAGAGAATTGGTGGGCATAAACCTTATTTATTGCTCCAGGATAAGCCAATTTTAGCCCACACGCTGATTACTCTGCAAAAGTTTGATTTTTTGAGCGAAATCATTTTGGTTGTTAAAAAGACAAAGATAGATTTTTGCCGAAAAGAGGTCATTAAAAAATATAATTTAAGCAAGGTCAAAAAGGTTATTGCCGGCGGGGCAACGCGCCTTGACTCTGTTTTTAAGGGATTACGAGAGGTAAGCAATAAGGCGAAGTTGGTCTTTATCCACGACGGTGTGCGTCCGTTTTTGAGTGAAGAGGTTGCCGCAAAGGTTGTGCGAGCGGCAAAGAGATATAGAGCCGCAGCACCTGCTTTTCCCTGTATAGAGACGATAAAAGAAATAAAGGGTGATCTCTTTGTTGAAAAAACCCTGCTGCGCCAGAAAATCTGGTTTGTTCAGACACCGCAGGTTTTTCAGCGCGCTTTGATTGTCAAAGCCTACGAAAAGGCAAAGAAAAAGGGAATAAGGGCCGGTGATGATGCTGAGCTGGTAGAGAGGATAGGGCAAGCCGTGAAGCTCGTAAAGGGAGATTATAAAAATATAAAGATTACTTTTCCCGAGGATATGATTTTGGCTCAAGGGTTATGCCGAACATAGCAAGGTATGTTTTATTTTTGTCTTTTTTAAATATATTTTAAAAATCTAAAGAAAACCCTTGATAAAAGACAATGAAATGACGAAGTAGAGTAAAGCCCGTTATTCCCCTTAGGGAAATTCTTTCTAAGGGGGTAAAATTTTTTAAGTATCGGAAACTTTTGCTCTGGGAAGTTTAACAGGGTGTTACTACTACGTCAAGATGTTAATTTTTTACTACATGAAAATGTTAAATTCATACTGTAACTTCTTGGTATTCTCTTTGGTTTAAGAAGCCCTCAATTTGTTTATTAAGTTTATAGATTTTAGCCTTCTTTGATAATTTAGTGGAATGTATAAGCTTACCCTTGTAAAGAATAAAGATTCTCTCATCGCTAAGTAAGTGGACATCAACAACACATTTAGCAAATGACAATCTAACTTCAGAAGGGGGTATCTGGATAGTATATCCCTGGAATTTGATAGTATTGTCAAAGTTAACCTTTCGTTCAAACCTTTTAGAGAATACAAGGTCTAAATTGACTCCCCAAGGTAAAGGCTTATAGGCTGATTCAATGCTTTCTATGTTAGCAAATTTCTTGTTATAGGAAGGTAAAAACTCATTTTGAAGGAATAGATTTGCTTCCTGGTAGTTTCTTATACCTCTTAGGCGTAATTCTTTTATTAGTCTGTCTTGAAAGGTTCCAAAGAGCCGTTCAATTCTTCCTTTGGCTTGGGGAGAATTTGCTAAGATAAGGTTAATGTTTAATTCCTTTAAGGCTCTTTCAATATGAGTCTCTTCTTGCTCACAAGATACATTTACATGTAAACCTCCATATCTAGTAGTCTTAAAATGAGAGGCTTTATCTACATAGAGAGCATAAAATACCCCCTTTTTCTCAATAGTTTTTCTTATTGCTTCCATATTATTAAATACTCCATCGGTAGGATAGAATTTGGCAAAGGTTACTTCATTACTAGCATCATCTATGGTAGCAGTTAGCCACCAGGGTTTTTCAATAAAGGGCAGCCACTTATGCTGGGAGGAATCCATTTGGATAAGCATGCCTGCTTTAGGCATTCTTCGCCTACGCCGGTATACCTTCTTTTTCTTTTTAGGCTTATGAATATGGTTGGCAATTAAAATCTGACGCACTGTTTCATAGGATAATCTGATACTATGGATTTCTTCTAATTTATCATTGAAATGCCTAATATTGAAATCATAATAAGTAGTTTTATAAAGATCAGCAATATACTCTTTGAGAGAATCAGGTATCTTGCGAGGCGACTCTCTTTTAGGCCTTAAAAGGCCTTTAAAGCCATATTTGAGGACTTTTTGTTTAAGCCTTGATATGTGCACTTGGCTATAGCCTAAAAGAGAAGCTGCTTGATAGCCCTTAACCTGCTTATCAATTAATTGTCTTAAAATCTCATATTTTTTAATATCCTTCATTGTAATAATGTATTCCATAGGGCAACCACCTCCTTTCAGGCTTAAAATTATACCTTAGAGGTGGTTGCTTTAAAACAAAAATTTAACATTTTGTTTTAGTAATTAACATTAACATTTTGTTATTGTAACAACA
>JAGGUG010000006.1 GCA_021158625.1 Candidatus Omnitrophota bacterium
AAGCCCAACCCGATTTGGAAATCTCTCCTGATTTATTAAATAAAATTGCTGATAAGCATAATATAAACCGAGCCTCTCGCGATTGGAGTGTTTTGCAAGAGATTATATTTGGCGAGATTGGGAAGGGCGGGATGTCCAGGGAGGCAAAGCAGCAATCCAATAAGACAATAGATAAATTGCAGAAGGAGGCAGTATCTATTGTTAAGAAGGTCATATTGGATAAACGCCAGAGATACTTTTGGTCTATTACTGGTAAAGATCTTGCTAATATTGTTGAGGCAGTATTGGCGATTTCTTCAAATTTAGATGAAATAGAAATGAATACTAAAGTAGTAAAAGAGGGTATTAGGGAATTATATGACAATCTTCGGGTCTATCATAGGAGTACCACTTATCAACAAGGAACAAAGAAAGAAAATTGGTTAGAGACCTATAGAGCAAAAAAACTTACCATGAGAGGACTTTTTTCCTTCTTGCCAAAGTTAGCAGAGATATGTGAAACAACCGAAAGATTTAGAAAGGCCTTGGATATAGAAGCTCAATTATCTCGTCTTGTTTCGAAAGGGGTAATTTATGATGAATATCTGGTTGGAGGCTATCCAACTTCTTGCCCCGATGAAGAGCCAGATTCAGATCATCTGGAATACGCTATGAAAGTATCTGTAGATTCAGTATTTAGAGAGATACTCTTACGAATTCGGAGCAAGGCAAGACTCCAAGAATTTATAGATGTAGTTGGTGAGGTAGTTAATAAACTTCCTTATCGTATTCAAGATAAAATTAATCATATCATTGAAGATTTAGACAATAATTCTAAACAAGAAATATTAGATAGATTAGCTACTCGGGTGCCAATGCGAGCTTCATCATCAATGGGGGATTACGAGGAATTTTTCTCCTTCTTTCGTATCCAGAATGAAGAGAGCAAGCAAATTCCTATTCATAATTTACTTAATGCATTAGAAGAAAAGAAAATGCCTACAGAATATATGGCTAATAACGTTATTCCAGTCCTTAAAGAGCTTTTAAAAGATAATCCTGAATGGTTTAAATTTTCAATAGATTTGGGAATTAAATTAACCAATAGAGGAATTTATCCGTGTTCAACTTTAGAATATGGGATACCTTTAGCTGCACAAATATCTGCTGATTATAATGAGTTTGTCGCAAATCTCGATTCATTAGAGAAATTAGCAATTGAGCTTTCCCGTAGTGATATCAATCCTTTTAAAACACTTAAAGTTTTTAAAGAAGAAAAAATATTAGGATACTATCTTATTGATTTAGTTAAATCTCATAAAGATTTTGAATTAGCTTTAGATATAGCTAAGGAATTTGTTGATTTGTCTAAGAAAATTGAAAATAACTACTTAGATGGTGTTAATTTAGAAAAAGGCAAAATAAAAGTAGGTACCACTACGATAATGATACTAAAGTCCAATTTAGCACTTATTAGAGATAAGCTAAGGAAGATTCAAAGTTTAGTAGAAATAGAGATAAAAAAGAAAAAAGGAAGAATCAAAAAGAAGAGAATTTCAATTAGCTCTGGTAGTCAAGGGATTATATATGGCGATGAGGATGCAGTGGTTAGAGGAGTTGCCAAAGAAGAATTACCGCAAGGGGCAAAAATACTTTCCTTTAGATACCTTGGATATGTAGATATGCCCTGTAACCTGACTTATGCTAACTATGAAGTCACTTATGAGATTAGTCCGGGATTAAGAGACTCAGCTCGTTTTTCCAACTCTGTAGCAATTGTTATCCCCACCTTAAATGCTGAAAAGGCGATTGCAAAGGTAATTTCTGAGATACCCCACAAGGAATTAGAAGATAAAGGTTATGAGATAGCAGTGTATATTGTTGATGGTCTTTCTACGGATAAGACAATTGAAGTTGCTCAAAGAGAGGGTGCAGAAGTCATTCTTGAGAAGAGACGGGGGAAAGCAATTGCAATGAAAACTGCCTTTGAGCAACTTAAGGATAAATACGACTACTTTATTATGCTCGATGCTGATGCTACTTATCCGCCTAAATATATTCCCCAAATTCTGGAGGGCTTGCAAAGGGATGATGTAGTAATCGGCTCCCGACTAAAAGGAACTATTGAACCGGGGGCGATGTCTAATTTGCATAAGATAGGCAATAAGATTATTACCTGGACCGGGAATATCTTATATGGACAGAGGGTTTCGGATATCTGCACCGGCTATTGGGGATTTAGAAAAGAGGTTATCCAGAACCTAAACATTGATTCTCAGAAGTTTGCTTTAGAGGTTAATCTCTTTACTCAAGCGGTTAAAGGAGGATACAAAATAGGCGAGATTCCTATTGAATACAGAAAAGGCTTAGCTGCCAGCACTTTGAAAAGTACAGATTTCTTAAATATAATCAGTTACCTTATCAGCCGAAGATTATCGTGGATGGTGGATGGTTTTAAGGAGAAACTGGAATTGACGAAAGTGCGAAGGATAACAAAACGTCTACACAACTCTCCTGCAGAAGTGTCCGATGATGAATTGAAGGTAATGTTAGCAGCATTAAGAGAGCATCTGAGAGGTCTCAAATTAGAAATAGAAGAAAGCAGGATAGAAGAAGTGCTCAAGGGGATAAGAGAAGATGTGGAGAATGTTAAGAAGAATAAGGATTATAGAACAAAATATCTAAGGAAGATGAGAGGAGAATGGGCGCCGATTGTAGATGAAAAGGATAAAATAGTTGAGGTAACTGAAATAGGTTTAGCCCATATCTTTGGATTAAGGCACAGAACAGCCAACGCCTTTGTAATGACCCCCCAAGGCAAAATTATCTTGCAGAGAAGGGCGCCCGGAAGGGCTTATGAGTTATATCTTTCTATATTTGGTGAGCACATAAAATATCCCGAGTCCTATGAGGAAGGTATCAAAGATGAATTGGAAGATGAGTTAAAGTTAGCTGCAGAGCCAAGAGGGAAGTTAGAGGAATGGGGCAAAGAATTATACGATTTGCCCGGAGATATGAATAGAGAGTGGAGAATGCTTTATTCTTATAATTTAATTGATAAAGAGTATAAGAAAGTACTGAAGGAATCCAAAAAGTTAGAAGAACAGAAGGTCAATAATACAGAAAAGGAATTTGGGAATTGGTTAGCCGAACAAGCAAAAGAAAAGACAGGCTTTGGCGAGGTCTGGGGATATTATGAAATAGACCCTGAAGAACTCCTGAACGCCCCTAAAGAGAAACATTATGTAAAAGAATTGAAGAAAGAAGTAGAACTCCATTATCTAATCTTAACAGACACCTTTAAAGATGGAAAGAAAGTTACCAAGGCCTACTTTACTCCTGATTTATTAGAAAGGATTGTGAGAGATGAAGAGATTATGGAGAGGTTAGAAGAAAAGTCTGCAGTAAAAGAAGAGTTAAAATCTAAAGATATAGCTTCTCGTCTTGCAACTGCTAAAGAGATTTCTCAATCTGTGCGCAATGCTGTCAATGAGATACTCACCCTCCTCAAAGCCCAACCCGATTTGGAAATCTCTCCTGATTTATTAAATAAAATTGCTGATAAGCATAATATAAACCGAGCCTCTCGCGATTGGAGTGTTTTGCAAGAGATTATATTTG
>JAGGUG010000062.1 GCA_021158625.1 Candidatus Omnitrophota bacterium
CCACCTCTTTTTTAACCCTTTCTAAACCCTCGGCGAGAGAAAGGGGAGAAAAGAATAAAATTTTGAATGCCTTTTTTAATTGAGCAATTAAATCACTTGAAAAGTTTCTGCGCCGCAAACCAACACTGTTTATTCCATAAATCTTTGCCGGGTGACCATCAACTAAAGCATAAGGAGGAATATCCTTGATTACCTTTGAACAGCCACCAATAATCGACAACTCCCCTATCCGCACAAATTGATGAATAGCCACCAACCCGCCAATGACTGCTTTATCTTCAATATTAACATGCCCGGCAAGTGTGCCAGCGTTAGCAATGATTACCCCATTTCCAATCCTGCAATCATGGGCAATATGAGAGTAAGCCATAATTAAGTTATCACTACCAATTGTTGTTTCGCCATTAGCAGCTGTACCTCGATTTATGGTTACATATTCCCGAATTATATTATTATCACCAATTTTAACCAGACTTTTTTCTCCTTTAAATTTCAGATCCTGGGGGATAGAACCGATTACTGCTCCGCTGAAAATTTTGCAATTTTTGCCCAGTTCTGCATTTTCTAAAAAGACCCTCTCTTTTATCTTGGTATGGGCACCAATGGATACATTCTCTCCTACAATAGAATAGGGGCCAATCTCTACACCTTCAGCGAGTTTTGCCTGTTTATTAACTATAACAGTAGGGTGAATCATCTCATAAACCTCAATGCAAAATATTAAACCAATCTTAAAAATTTGTTAATTAATTTCTTCATTTTGCATTGATTAATCTTATACCACATTTTTCCCTATCTGGCAAGGGTCTTTTTTGCAATAAACTGCCTTATCCATCCCCATATCTCTTTTATTTCCTCCACCTTTAAAACAAAAGTGGCGGCGATAAAGATAATCACCCCGCTCAAAATAGAAATAAGGATGCTTAAGAGAGTGCTCAGATTGAAAGAATAAATTAGAAAAGAGGAAATAAACAAACACCCTATGCCCATTATTATAGCCGAGAATAAGATTTTTATAAAGGAATATCCAATCCTTTTTTCATCTAAATTGCCAAGCCGCTTTCTTAAAATAAAAAAGAGGAGGAATAGATTGAGAGAGCTGGAAAGAGCCGTAGCCAGGGCTAATCCACCTTCGCGCAAAGGAACCATCAAGATTAAATTTAAACCTATATTAGCGAGCATTGCAATTATAGCTATTTTTACCGGTGTTTTGGTGTCCTGGAAAGAATAAAAAACCGGTGCAATAATCTTTACCCCGGCATAAGCAAATAAACCTAAGGAGTAAAAGAGCAGAGTATTAGCTGTCCGCGAGGTTGATAAAGAAGTAAAGGCGCCTCGTTCAAAAAGGAGTTTGATTATCGGAATTCTTAATGTAATGAGCCCTATGGCGGCGGGCAAAATAATAAAAAATCCCATCCGCAAGGCAAAGGAAAGCATCTTCTTCAGCTCACTAAATTCTCGCTTTGCTACATAGGTAGAATAATGCGGAAGGACAGCTGTGGCTAAAGCAATACCAAAAACCCCCAGGGGGAATTGCATCAAGCGATTCCCATACCAGAGAGAAGAGATTGCTCCGCTGCCCAAAAAAAGCCCTAACAATATATCCACCCCAATATTTATCTGGGTGACGGCTAAACCCAGAACCCCTGGCAGGATAAGCAAACCAATCCTTTTTAACCCCGGGTGAGAAAAATTGAAGTTTAATTTTAAAAAAAATCCTCTCTTGAGGAGGGGAGGAATTTGAATAAGCAGTTGGAATAACCCTCCGAGGAGCACGCCAATAACCACTCCCCATATCCTCTTCTCTAAACTCTCGCCGAAGCGGGGGCATAGATAGAATAGAGAAAGGAGCCAGAAAATATTAAGAAATAAAGGGGCGAGAGCAGGGGTGGCAAAGTGCTTATAGGAATTCAGAATCCCCATTAGCAGAGCAGCTAACGAAAGAAAAAAGACATAGGGCAGGAGGAAACGGATAAGCTGAAGAATCAAGGAAATCTTGGGAGGGAAAGAAATTTTTGAGAGAAGCAGATTTATTAAAAAAATTCCTCCTCCAACCAGCGTTATCAAAATAATAATAAGAAGAGTAAATATAACGCTGGCTAATCTTTTCGCTTCTCCTTTATCCTTTTTGTATAGATATTCTGTAAAGACGGGAATAAAAGAATTGGAAAAGGCTCCTTCTCCTAACAAACGGCGCAGGAGATTGGGAATCATAAAAGCAACCAGGAAGGCATCCCAGACTGCTGTTGTTCCAAATAAGCGGGCAGAAAAGATATCGCGCAGGAGACCTAAAATGCGGCTAAGAAAAGTAGCACTACTTATCCCCAAAGTAGACTTGGCTAAGGATTTGGTAGACATAAATAAAACTTGCCCCAGTACCATCGCCTTCGGCGAGCTACGGGGCAGGCAGTTGCCTAAATTGCAGTTGCCTAAATTGTGGTGTTATTGAATTTGACAAAATTCAATTTATATAGTATTATAATGCCGTAAACGAAATTTACATAAAACTTGCCCAGCACTAATTTCTCAAAGGTGCTTAGGCAATATAGAAAATTAGTGCTGGGTTCAATTCGCACTTATAATTTACATCGCTCTGCGAGCTCTGTAAATTATGTGCTCATTAAATGCCAAATACCCCAGCGGCAAAGAAAGCCTTGCGTCAAAACAAAAAAAGAAAGGAGAGGAATAAAAGAACTAAAAAAGAACTGAAGGCACTTATCAAGGATACCAAATCTCTTATTGCAGAAAAAAAATTTGACGAGGCAAAAGAGATATTTCGCAAAGTCCAAGCAAAATTAGATAAAGCCGCCTCCAAAAAGATTCTTAAAAAAGGTAAAATTAACCGCGAGAAATCCCGCTTGGCAAAGAAGATTGCCCCGTTAAATAGCCACTGATTTCTTTCCTTAAAAGATTACATATATCTATCTCAACAAAATTCATATCCTCAGGGTTCTCTCTATCAGGGTTTATCTAAGGAGGTCTGGCAAAGCTTGAGGACGAGTATCTCTAAAATTATCTCTGGTTTTGTTAGTCCTCTCTTAATCTGCAAATCTGCCTCAGCAAGCAATCCAATATCTTTTTTTAGCTCGGAAAAAGAAAAATTATCTGTAGAATTTATAAAATCGTCAACATAAAAAGAAGAGATGTTTAACTCCTGGGTTAATCTTTCTCTTTCTCCGTGTTCTAATATCCTTTTTCCTCTTTGCAGTCTATTTATCTGCCAGAAAAGCATACCCATAATCTCACCTATCTTTTTCCCCTGGTAGAAAAGATTATTTAAGATATTTAAAGCACTCTTCTTATCCTTTTTGCCTATTGCCGTGGTTAGGTCGAAAACGGTATTTAAATTGCTCTTGCTTACTACATCCTCAATGTCCTCCCTTTTTATCTCCTTCCTTTCCCCTGTATAGAGAATAAGTTTGGCAATATTCTGGTTTAAGCTCTGAATATCTGTCCCTACCTTTTCCTTTAAAAGAGAACTATCTGCGGGAGAAATCTCCTTGCCATATTTTCTAAATTCCTGCTTGATCCACTGCTCTACTCGCCAGGAAGAAAGACGGATATTGATTATCCTTCCCGCTTTAGAAATGGCTTGATACAACTTTTCTCTTCTATCTATCTTGGTGGAGGTCAAAACCAAAATTGTGTGTGAGGAGGGGTGTTTAAGGTAAGAAATCAGAACATCGCGCTGGTGGGATTTTAGATACTCGATGTTATTAACTACGATTAAACGACGAGAGACCTGCCAGGGAAGAAATCTTGCCAGTTTAATAATCTCTTCTATGTCTGCCTCTCTGGCATCAAAAACAGCGTAATTAAAATCTTTCTGGGTAGGAGAAGAAAAGAGCGCATCTTCTATTTTTTTTGTCTCTTCCTTCTTTAGAAACTCATCCTCACCGTTTATGAGATAGAGATTTGGTTGGGGCATTCACCACTGCTCACATATCCGGTCAACAATATTCTTTGCCAAATCCTCTGCGGCTTCTTGAACGGCAGTATCTTCACTCTCCTTTTTCTTGCTCCCCATATCCTTAATAAAATAATCGTAGTGACCGCTAATCGTTCCCTTAAAAATGACCTTTCCGTTTCGTAAATCCCTGTATTCAATATCTGCACTCAAAATCAAACGATACTCTTGCGGCTCGTTATAAACACCCTCTTCCCATCTTAATGTCTTTTTATCATAACCCACCAATTCGCCACTTAGTAGAAAATCGGCATTTTCAGGGCTGGTGATTTCGGTGCCTTCGGTAACAAATTTCTTGATTATTTCCCTGGTTACCTTTGTTTCCACATCGGAATGATAGGTAGAGTTTTTCAGCATTGGCACAGCAACCCTGATTCCAGGTGGTAAAGCAGAGTGGGTTACATAACCGCAAGCCGCAATAGCAAAGAGCAAAGAGCAAAGAGCAAAGAGCAAAGATATTTTCTTCATAAAGCTCCTTTCCTTACTTGCCGAATCCTTATAGAGGCGATAGAGAAGTTGCCTCTAATTATACTTGAAGGCGAGAGCCGTAGTTCCCCCTGCGCTGAGGATAAAAACATAGTTAGCGGAAATTACTTTCATTTGACAAAGATGTCTTTTAATTTAGTTCTTTAAGTCCTTCCCTCGCCTTTTTTGCCCAAGAGGTTTCTCCGTATTTATCTATAATCTCATTATAATAAGTTCTGGCGCTCTCTGTGTAGCCTTGGCGGTAATAAAAAGATGCCGACTTAAATAAACCTTCAGCGACGCGCTCTTCTAATCTAACTATCTTCTCTTTTGCGTCTTTTATCTTCTCGTTTTGAGGATAATTAATAATAAAATCCTTAAAATATTTAATCGCCTTTGCTGTCCTTTCCTGATCGTAATCTGCATTTAGAATATTCTCAGAATAAGAAAGGGCAATCTGGTAATTGGCATCTCCGGAGACTACCTTTGAATGCTCAGGGTATTCGTTAATAAATCTATTAAACTCGGCAATTGCCTCCTTCCATTTTCTTAATCTCTGATAACAAATACCCAGTTTATACTGCGCCAGTGCCCCCCATTCTGTATAAGGCGCCTGCTTTCTTATTTCTTTAAATATCTCAATGGCTTTTTCCTGAGGTAAAGAGAGTTCTAAACCTAAAACCCTTCTAACCTCTTGCTCAAGAAAAAATTCGCCAATCCTGTATTCTCTCTCCGCAATATCCTCTAACTGGTCACTATAAGGATAGTTAGCAACGCAATCCTTATAGGTTTGAAAAGCCAGATAAGGTCTCTCTAAACTCTCATAAACTTTGCCTAAAAGAAATTCTCCTTTATAAGCGTAAACTGAATCGGGATAGCGTTTGCGCAATCTCTTAAATTCATCCCTTGCCCTTTGGTAATCTCCTTTCTCGTAAAACTGCTTAGCAAACTCAAATTGTTTCTGGGCATTTTCTTTAATCGGAGGATATTTGGGATTTTCCCATTTACCGCTGGAAGGGCTCCAGAGCCAAAAAGCGTAACTTAAGGAAGAAAAAAACAATACCCCTGCCAAAGTAAATAAAAAAAGAACCTCTCTTACAGGATATGTCCCATTGTGTCTAAGAATTTGTGTAATTTGGTTTTTAATCAACCTGCCCTGTTAAATCCCCCGAGGCTATGTTGAAGAAGCAACTCGCTTTGTGGGCGAAGCGAGCAAAGCCTTTATTCAACGGGGTGAATAATCAGGCATAGAATTGAAATTCTATGCTTCTGAATATAATCTTAGAATCTCTCTTATCTTTTTCTCTTCATCTTGAAAACGCAAACCTATATTGTATTTCTCGTCATAACCTATCTTCTGAATCCAGCGAACCTCTGCTTTTATCCGCCAATAAGGGGATAGGGGTGGGCTTTCCACTAATAACCTTGCCGACTTAGGAATAAATCTTTCGCTAACAAATCTTAGCCCTCCCTCTCCGATATCGCGGGTAAGAACACCTGCTGCACGCCCTCTATATTTAGCAAAGCCTTTACCTTCGGGAAGCAAACGGTAGCGTAGAGGAAAGCGAAGATTTAAACGCTGGTGACTTCTTCTTTCCTCTTCAAGAATGGTCTCCATTTCCTCCGCTCTTTAAATATTCTTAGGGCACCTGCTAAGAGGCAGCCTGGCTGGTAGCATATCTAATATAGCACCCCTCTCCTTTTATGTCAACCCTGTTAGATAATACGCGAATTCCCCGCCATAACCTCGAGGGACTTCAAGGTAAACCCCGTTCCTTTCCCTTGCTTCCCGGCTTAACCAGAGGAATATTCTGCTTGCACAGCGGGCAATCAGAAGGAGAGAAGGTCTTTATCCTTAATTTAAGTAAATATTCATATTGGAAAGACTGTTTGTCACTTGGTTGGGGGCGACGGTCAACAATTGCTCCCAGCCCCGCTACCTCTCCTTTTCTTTCTCTCAATAAATCAATAAGTTCTTTTACTGAGCCACCAGTAGTAATTACATCCTCAATTATCAAAACCTTTTCTCCTTCATTAATCTCAAATCCACGCCGCAAAGCCATCTTCCCCTGCTCGCGTTCAGCAAATAAGGCCCGGGCATTAAGAAATTTTGCCACCTCGTAGGCAATGATTATTCCCCCGAGAGCCGGTCCAATAACTACATCTATTTTCTGCTGAGAGAACCTTTGGGCAAGGGCCTCAGCCAATAAAAAAGCATATTTAGGATATTGCAAAACCAAGGCACACTGTAAATATTTGTTGCTGTGCAGACCTGAGGATAGTTCAAAATGTCCTTCTAATAAAGCTCCACACCTTTGGAAAATCTGTAAAATCTCTTCTTCGCTCATAGGGCTTTGTCCGAAGTTTCGCTTCGGACAGAACTAATCAGCTGCTCGGCCGCTTCCTTAGGCGACTCAGCGGCAATGATTGGTCTACCTACCACAATATAATCCGCTCCATTTTTTATTGCTTCTTTTGGGGTGGCTATCCTTTTCTGGTCATCTTCTCCAGAGGAGGCTCTGGGAAATCTTATTCCCGGCGTAACCATAATAAAACTCTCCCCCAAATTCTCTCGCAAAAACCTCAACTCTTGCGGAGAAGCAACTACTCCATCCAAACCGGCTTTCTTTATCTCTTGGGCTAAATATAAAACATAATCATCTATTTGTTTGCTTACACCTGTTTCTTTAAGCATCTGTTCATCAAAACTGGTAAGTAGGGTAACCCCTAAAATAAGTGGCTTTTTAATCTTCAATTTCTCTGCTTCTCCCTCTGTTGCTTTCGCCGCCGCCTGCATCATCTTGAGTCCTCCTATGCCATGCACATTAAACATAAATACCCCTAATCTCGTTGCCGCTCGCGCTGCTTCGGCTACTGTATGCGGAATGTCGTGAAACTTCAAATCTAAAAAAACCTCTTTCTTTCTTTTATGAAGCAAATCAATAATCTTGGGGCCGGTGGCAGTGAAGAGTTGACTGCCTACCTTAAATATTTCTACCAAAGGAGAAAGTTCATCAACCAATCTCTCGGCTGTCCTTAAATTTGGAACATCTAAACTAATAATAAGTTTGTTTTTCATCTTAACACTGATGACACTGATTAAAACACTGATTACACTGATAAATTATCAGCGCTTTTAAAAAATTCTCTAAGCAAACAAGTTATCTCTTTATTCTCTTTAAAACTCTCCGTCCGCCAAGAAGAAACAATCTCTTTTCTTCTTTTCTTCCACAAAGACGGAAATGTCTCCCAGCCCTGAATTAAACCACTGCGGTTTATCCAAGGGGGATTTTCGCAATACTGATAAATGCCATCCGGATATATTCTATTACAAACCGCTTTATATGTCCAGTAGCTCCAGTGAAAACCAAACTCCTCAAAAACCTCTAATGTATCTTTCAAATATTCCAACTCTCCGCAACACCCCCAACGATAGTTTATTCCAAACTCACCGACATAAATGGGCACTTTCCACTCTTTTGCTTTTTTGTAATAATGCTTCAAATAAGAACGGATTTTTCCCTTAGCCCAATACTGGCCATCAATTCTACCGGGATAGGAAAAATCGGGCCGGAAATTAAAACTAAAATTCAAAGGCTGATAAAAATGAATGCTGTAAACAATGTTTTCGCTCTCTGGCTCACCTAAAAAATCTATATTCTGCGCCCAATCACTACCCTCCAAAAAGATAATATGCCTCTTATCTACCTGGCGAATTGTTTCTATTGCCTCTCTATAGAACCTTTTTAATCCCCGAACATCCTTTATCACCGGCTCATTTAGAACATCATAGCCGGCGATTACTGGTTCGTCTTTATAGTGCTCGGCAAGAGATTGCCAAAGTTTCAAGGTCTCCTCTTGGTATCTTTTCTTTTTCCAGAGTAAAGCCTTCCCATTACTATCTGAATGCCAATCGGCGTTCTGGGCGCCAGGGGCGGCGTGCATATCTAAAATAACATAAATCTTATATTCCCTGCACCAGTCAATTAACTTATCAAGATATCCTAAACCTTGTCCTCTGATGAGCCGAAAATTGAAAGGAATCCGCAGGCAATTTATCCCCAAATTTTTCAATTTCTTTATATCCTCCTTTTGAATAAAATTAGTGCGAAAATCCTGTTCAAATCTCCTTAATTCCTCTTTGCCCAATTTTTTGGCAAACCCTCTCTTGAATCTCTGCTCGGGAATATTCCTTCCCCCTAAGATATAACCCTCCATCATCAGCCAGCCACCCAGGTTTACCCCCCGTAAAACAACCTCCCTTTTCCCTTCAGTGATGATTTTACTTCTTTGGATAGATAAAAATTGAAGTTTCATTTGTTATATTACCCTAATCTCTAAATCCCGAGCGTCTTTTATCGGCTTACTTAAATCGGCGATGGCGATTGTTCTCTCTCTGCCGTAAGCAGAAGAGGTAAAAATGGTCAGACATTTATTATCAAAGAGAAGTTGAGGAGCACGGGGCTGATGCGCTCTCACCAAAACTTTCTTCTTCAATCTATTCATTATTCTAAAAAACCAACCCCGACCAAATAAGGGTCGGCCTGTAGAGATAGAGGCTAATTGTTCGCCTTCGGCCTCGGTCCAATCACCCCAGGTTATCTGTTCCCACTTTTCGCTTCCCAGCTCTATCTGATTTATCTCTGCTAAATTCTCCACATCGGGCAAAGCCCCATGTAAAGCAATAATATCCTTGCTTACCGCCACCAGAGGAAGTCTTTCTACTATAGAAGCGTAAAGCTCATATAACTCCCTATCCAATCCTTCCCAAAAATCAGCCGGAGAGAGTTCCAATATCCGATGCCCTTCGTGGTTCCCTTGCAATAGATAAACCTGCGAGGGGCTCTCGGTTTTGTTTTCTAATAAAAAATCCAGATTTTGTTTAGAGAAAAGCCCACGGTCAACATAATCACCCAAAAAAATCAGCACATTGCCCGGCTTTAAATAATCTTGGATAACCTTCTGCGATGCCTCCAAATCCCCGTGCGTATCGCCAACAAAGATAATTTTCTCTGCATCCTTAATCTCTACTAACTTTGGTTCTCCCATCTTCACCCTGTTAAATAATTCGCCTATGGCGAATTCCGCCTTTGGCGGATTTAACAGGGTAAACCCTCACCATTCCCCGCACAGAATTAACAAGATATATCTCCTCCGCGTTCTGGATATCCTCTAAAGTCAATACCTTCTCCTTTACATTCCTATTTTTATCTAAAAGATATCTCCGATAGACACCGTTTAAAAGCCCGCAGATGACTGGAGGGGTATAATATTTTCCTTTTGCTTTGATAAAAATATTAGAAACTGCTCCCTCAGTTATTTCGTCTCTTTCGTTTCTAAAAAGGACATCATAATAGCCTGATTTTCTATATTTCTTATATTCATCATCGTATAAGCGACGCTGGGTAGTCTTGTGATATAAAAAAACATCCCGGGAGTTTGTTCGCCTTTCTGAGAGAGCGATAAATCGCCGCAAATTCCTTGTAGGCGAGGAGGTTAGACGGCGATAGGTTATGGAAATATCCCCGTTCTTAAAAAGCAAAACCCGAACCCGATAAGAAAAATTGGGCTTAAATCTCTTTTTTATCTGAGAAAGAGCTTTGTTTAGATGTTTTTCATCATAGCAAAAATCAAAGTATTCTGCTGATGCTTTTAAACGTCTTAGATGAGAGTCAAAAAGAAAAAAACCCTTGTTAGCCGACCAAAGCATCGTTTCGATCAACTGAAACTCCTTTTGCCGACTGGTCAAAAAATTGGCTTTTAACAAACACTCTTCATATTCCTTCTGCGGATGAGAATCATAGACAATCCCACTGCCTACGCCCATCTCTCCTTTTATTCCTTGGAGTAAAATGGTGCGAATTGCCACATTAAACACTGCCTCTGCATCTGGCTTGAATAACCCGATTGCTCCTGTATAAACCCCCCGCGCCTCTTTTTCAACCTCCTTTATAATCTGCATTGTGCGAATCTTGGGAGCGCCAGTTACTGAACCCGAAGGAAAAAGTGCCTTAAACAGACCATAGTATCCGATATCCCTCTTAAGGATACTTTTTATTGTTGAGGTCATCTGAAAAAGGGTTTCATATTTCTCTACACAAAATATGTCTTTCACTCTTACGCTATTCATTTCAGAAATCCTCCCCAGGTCATTCCTGAACAAATCTACAATCATCAAATTCTCGGCGTTATTCTTCTCATCTTGACTCAATCTATCTCTGTTTAAAGCATCCTCACTTAAATTGCTCCCCCGCCTGATAGTTCCCTTCATTGGCCTGGTCTGGATACTTCTGCCCTTCTTTCTAAAAAACAACTCTGGGGAAAAAGAAAGGACCTTAAAATCCTCTGTCTTTATAAAGGCGCTGTAGGCAACCGACTGGTTACTCCCTAAATCCTGATATAACCTATAAGGTGAACCCCTAAAATCAAATTTATATTTCATTGTGTAATTCACTTCGTAGGTGTCGCCTTGTTTGAGTAACTTTTTAATTTTGCTAATAGAATTAAAATAGGATTTTTGGCTAACATTCAATTTTAGATTGCTTATCTGATATCTGGGCTGGTCTTTCTTTTTTCTCTCAATAGACCTGCAAAAGGGCAGGTGATTATTATCCAAAAACTTATTTGTCTGATGGTCAAAGACAATTGGCGATTTAAAAATTCCCAACCAGATTAAGGGAAATCTATAGGATTTCTTTGTTTTATATAAATCCTCAAAGGCATAACCCATCTCATAAGAAAAGAAACCAGCAGCATAATAGTTAGAATTTAGATATTGCTCTACCTCTCCAAAGGCATTTCTTATCTCGGCAGGTTTATAACAAACAATAACATTGAGAGGATTAGTAAAAATATAGGAGAGATGATTCTGGGGGTCCTTTCTTCTCGTCTCCAAAAACACAAAACTCCTTTGATGCCTCAGCCAATCCAGAACCTCAGCAAGAGGAAAAGATTTTTTAGGACAAGGGAAATACATTATCTACTCAACTTTGGCAAGGGCAAAGTTGAGAAAATCCCAAATCATAAATTCCAAATCTCAATGATCGAATGACCGAAACAATCACCTTGAATATTTTTCTTTTTCTTTGTTTGGATCATTGTAATTTGGTGCTTGTGATTTGTTTGTTATTTGGTGCTTGGAATTTGGTGCTTCACCATTAAGATTGCCCTTGCCACTTCTACTGCCCTTTTCGTCTCTTTAACATTATGCACGCGTAAAATATTTGCTCCTTTCAGAATAGAAAGGCAAACTGCGGCTAATGTCCCTTCTAATCTCTCCTCCTCAGGCAGGTCAAGAATCTTACCAATGAATGACTTGCGGGAAACACCAATCAAGATTGGCTTTTTGAGGGCTTTAAATCTTCTCAAGTGTTTGATGATTAAAAGATTATGCTGGAGTGTTTTGCCAAAACCAATACCCGGGTCAATGATAATCTTCTTTGGTTTAATTCCCTGCTCTTCGGCAAATTTTATCCGCTGCTCAAGAAAATCATAAATCTCGGCAACAACATCTTCATAACAAGGATTCTTTTGCATATTTTGCGGTGTCCCTTGCATATGCATCAGAACTATCGGAACACCATATCTTCGGGCGACCTCAACCATTTTTTTATCCATTCTTAAAGCCGAGATATCATTGATAACATCAGCCCCAGAATTTAAAGCCTCCTCGGCTACTTTACTTTTATAGGTATCAATGGAAATAGGAACTTTACTCCTTTTTCTTATTCCTTCAATTACCGGGATTACCCGTTTCATTTCCTCTCTTGTTGATACTGGTTTTGCCCCCGGCCGCGAGGATTCTCCGCCGATATCAATAATATCTGCTCCCTCATTTGCCAGACGCAAACCCTGCCTAATCGCCACTTCCTTTTTATAATACCTGCCCCCGTCATAAAAAGAATCCGGGGTAACATTGAGGATACCCATTATTTGGATAGATTTTGGACTTAAAAAAGACATTTTTCAAAAGCTTTCAATCCTTACCTGCCCGTTATTTGCCGAAGGTGAATTTTAGGGCCTTAATGGATGTCATCATCAAGATGAAAAACAGATTTTTTACTGATATCTGCTGATTATTTTTTTCTAAATAATCTGAAATATTCCAACTTTTCTGTACCAAAATTTGCCAGTATCCCTATCTGATAAGGCGAAGCCTTTAAATAGGAAATTAATTGAGATTTAAATATCTCATCTGTTTTTGATGCCGCTTTAATTTCTAATATCACTTTACCCCGTTAGAAAGCCCCGCCTCTGCGTGGGCCCCTTAGAGACTACTCTTGCTATTTGAGACAAAGCTTTGTTTTGTGACATTGAACCATCCTTAGCAAGGTCTCTAACGGGGTGGGCGAGGAGAAGATATTTGTCAAGTTCTCGCAATGACGGAATTAAATTTTCACTCCAGCTTATCTCTTTAACTGAAGTCTGTAGCTTGAAGCCTGTAACTAGTGCCCTCCAGCAACCACTTCCACAAAGGAAAAAATTTAATCCTTTTCCCCTTTATCTCCTCTTCTGCTTCGTAATCCTCGGTGATAATCAATCCCTGCTTTAGTTCAAACTCCTCCATTGCTTTTATCAAGGCTTTAATCTCTCTATCTTTAGTTCTGGGCTCCTCTAAATTCCAGC
>JAGGUG010000076.1 GCA_021158625.1 Candidatus Omnitrophota bacterium
GAAGTAGAGGATAAGATTGGGGCGTATCTCTTTTTGGATAAAGAGAGGATTTTAAACAACGCCAAGGAGGAAAGACAGGGTTTGCTGGCTGGAATTCCTGTAAGTATAAAGGATAACATCTGTGTAGGCGGTGAATTAACCCGCTGTGCCTCTAAGATATTGGAGGGATTTAATTCTCCCTATGATGCAACTACAATCAAAAACTTGAAGAGGGAAGGGGCGGTTCTCTTTGGTCGAACAAATATGGACGAGTTCGCTTTTGGCTCTTCGTGTGAGAGCTCTGCCTATCAAATTACTCACAACCCCTGGGATTTAGAAAGGGTGCCCGGTGGTTCAAGCGGTGGTTCAGCTGCCGCCGTAGCCGCTGACGAAGCAATATTTGCTCTGGGTTCAGACACCGGCGGTTCAATCCGCCAGCCGGCAGCTCTCTGCGGAATAGTCGGGCTAAAGCCGACCTATGGTCGGGTTTCCCGTTATGGTTTGATCGCCTTTGGTTCTTCTTTAGACCAGATTGGCACACTTAGCAAGGATGTGCGTGATGCCGCTCTTTTGCTAAAAGTAATTGCCGGTTTTGATAGCCAGGATTCTACATCTCTCAATACCCCTGTTCCGGATTATGAAACCTATTTAGGAAAGGAGATAAAGGGTTTTAAAATAGGTATCCCCAGGGAGTATTTTATTGAGGGATTAGGAAGAGGTGTAAGAGAAAAAGTAGAGGAGGCAATCAAGGTTTTTCAGAGATTAGGGGCAGAGTGCGTGCAGATCTCCTTGCCCCATACCGAATACGCTGTTTCGGTATATTACATTCTGGCTACTGCTGAAGCGAGCTCCAATCTATCGCGGTTTGATGGGGTGGAATACGGGCAAAGAGCAAAGAGCAAAAAAAACTTGCTATCAGAGATGTATGAGCAAACGAGGGGAGAGGGGTTTGGCAAGGAGGTAAAACGGCGGATTATCTTAGGAACCTATGTCTTGAGCAGAGGGTATTACGACCAATATTATCTGAAAGCAGCAAAGGTTCGGGAACTCATCAGAGGGGATTTTGAAGAGGCATTTAAAAGATGTGATTTGATTGTTACCCCTACTTCGCCCACTCCAGCTTGGAAAATAGGCGAAAAAATAGACGACCCTCTGAAGATGTATCTCTCGGATATCTTTACTATCCCGGCGAATTTAGCCGGCATTCCGGCAATCTCTATCCCCTGTGGTTTTACCCCGTTAGAGGACTCTACGAGACAAAGTAAGAGCAGTGTTCGCAGTATTAAAGAGCGAGCGAAGGATTCTCTAAAGGGGTTTACAAATGAACTCCCTGTAGGTTTGCAGATTTTGGGAAAGCCATTTAAGGAAGAAGAAATTTTGCAAGCCGCTTATGCTTATGAACAAGCCACAGAGTGGCATCTGCAGAAACCAGAATTATAGAATTCAAACTTAATGAAACAAACAAGTCTGACTTAAATGTTTCATTAAGTATCTCTTATCCATTATGAAATTTAAAGCAACCGTCGGATTAGAGGTTCATCTGCAATTAAATACCAAGAGCAAGATATTCTGTGCTTGCTCTGCAGAGTTTGGCGCACCGCCCAATACTCAGACCTGCCCGGTCTGTCTGGGGTTGCCCGGTTCGTTGCCAGTCCTGAATGCGGAGGTGTTGACTAAGGCGATTAAGCTCTGTTTAGCCCTGAATTGTGAGATAGCCGAAGAGATAAGGTTTGACCGTAAGAATTATTTTTATCCTGATCTGCCCAAGGGTTATCAAATATCTCAATATGATAAACCTGTAGGTTCTAAAGGAAGATTGGCGGGGATAGGGATTAGGCGTATTCATTTAGAAGAAGATGCCGGAAAGCTTATCCATACTTCTCAGGGGAGTTTGGTTGATTATAATCGCGCCGGCACGCCTCTATTAGAGATTGTTAGCGAGCCGGAGATTCAGAGTCCGCAGCAGGCTTATAACTATCTCTTAACCTTGAAATCAATAAGTGAGTATCTGGAGATCTCTGATTGTAATATGGAGGAGGGAAGTTTGCGCTGTGATGCCAATATCTCTCTAAATCCTGTGGAGAGCGAGAAATTAGGAACAAAAGTAGAACTAAAGAATATGAATTCTTTTCGCGGGGTGGAGAAGGCACTGGAGTTCGAGATAAAGCGGCAGGAGGAGATTTTAAGCCGCGGAGAAAAGGTAATTCAGGAGACCCGGCTCTGGGATGCTAATAAGGAAATAACCTTGCCAATGCGCAGTAAAGAAGAGGCAAACGACTATCGCTATTTTCCTGAGCCTGACCTCCCACCTTTTTTCGTTTGCCGAGAGATGGTTGAAAAAATAAAGGCAGAGATGCCCGAACTCCCAGAAGAGCGAAAGCAGAGGTTTATTTCCCAATATAAAATTCCCGAATATGATGCCTCGGTATTGACAAGTGAAAAGAAGATGGCTGATTATTTTGAGGAGTGTTTGAAATTTTTTCCTAAGCCCAAAACAGTTAGCAATTGGTTGATGCGTGATGTGTTGAATTTTTTAAAAGTGGAGAAGATTACCTGGGAGGATTTTCCACTTTTAGCGCAAGATTTTACGGATTTGTTAAAAACAGTGGAGACGAAGGAAATCAGTATTAATATGGCGAGAGAGGTATTTTTAGAGATGCTAAAGAGCAATAAAAAGGCGGGAGATATTATTGCCGAGAAGGGTTTGAAGCAGGTAAGTGATGAGAAAGAATTAGCGGCTGTTGTTGATGAAGTTATTCGAGCAAATCCCAAATCAGTCAAGGATTTCCAGGCCGGCAAAGAAAAAGCGTTGATGTTTCTGGTTGGTTATGCGATGCGCGAGACCAAAGGAAAAGCAAATGCACAGGTGGTTCAGAGGCTTTTAAGGGAGAGGTTAAGATGCTAACGGAAATCAAAGATAGATTGATAGAAATCAAGAAGAAATTGGAAAACCTACGGGGGTATCTTTGAAATAGATAGCAAGAAAAAGAAAATTGAAGAGCTACAGAAAGAAATGTCTGCTCCCGGGTTCTGGGATAACCGCCAAAAAGCCGAAAGCGTCTTAAAAGAGCTAAAGGAGTTAAAAAGTGTAGTTGCCCCCTGGGAAAAAGTTAACCAGGAGTATGAGGATTTAAGTGAGCTTTCTCAATTAATCCAGGAGAGCGATAAGAAGGATGTTGAGGAAATTGCTGCTAACTTAGAGAGATTAAAGGACGATTTAGAGCAGTTAGAATTTAGGCTCATCCTGGCTAAAGACGAGGATAAAAACAATGCGATTTTGAATATTCATCCCGGAGCAGGCGGCACCGAGGCTTGCGATTGGGCCGAGATGCTCTTGCGAATGTATCTCAGATGGGCCGAGAAGAGAAAATTTAAAACAAAGGTAATCGACCTTTTGCCCGGCGGAGAGGCAGGAATAAAGGATGTTACGGTTGAGATTGAAGGCAGTTATGCTTATGGTTATCTAAAAGCCGAAAGAGGCGTGCATCGTCTTGTGCGCATTTCACCCTTTGACGCCAACAAGCGTCGGCACACCTCCTTTGCCTCAGTGGATGTTATGCCTGAGGTAGAGGAGGAGAAGGACATCGAGCTCAAGCCCGAAGATTTAAAGATTGATGTCTTTCGTTCTTCCGGCCCGGGCGGACAGAGCGTGAATACTACAGATTCGGCAGTGCGCGTGACTCATCTGCCTACGGGAATTGTGGTAAGTTGCCAGAACGAACGCTCCCAATACAAGAATAAAGTCTGGGCATTAAAGGTATTAAAAGCGCGGCTCTATCAGCGTCAATTAGAAGAAGAAAGAAAAAAACTGAAAGAAAAATACGGCGAAAAATTAGATATTGCCTGGGGGAGTCAGATTCGTTCCTATGTCTTTCATCCCTATTCTATGGTCAAAGACCACCGCACCAATATAGAAGAACACAATGTCTCGGCAGTAATGGACGGGGAGATTGATAGATTTATTGAGGGATTTCTGAAAAAATTTCCAGATTATGCTTAACTTTATTCTCAGAAAAATAATCGGCACTCAGAATCAGCGGGCGTTGAGAAAGATGGCTCCTGTTGTAGAAAGGATAGAAAGTCTCGAGCCGTCTATCTCTGCTCTCACCGATGACGAACTGCAGGCAAAGACAGAGGAGTTTAGAGAGCGTCTTAATAAAGGAGAGACTCTGGACGACCTTCTCCCGGAGGCGTTTGCCGTTGTCCGCGAGGCGGGCAAGCGGACGATAAATATGCGCCATTTTCCGGTTCAACTCATCGGTGGGATTGTTTTGCATCAGGGGAAGATTGCCGAGATGGCCACTGGAGAAGGGAAAACATTGGTGGCTACCTTAGCGGCTTACTTAAATGCTCTAAGCGGTAAAGGGGTGCACATTGTTACCGTAAATGACTATTTAGCCCGCAGAGACCGCCAGTGGATGGGGCCAATCTATGAATTTCTCGGGCTTAGTGTAGGGGTAATCCAGCAAGGGATGTCCCCCCAGCAGCGACGTGCCGCCTACAACTGCGATGTTACCTATGGCACTAACAACGAATTTGGTTTTGATTATCTGCGAGACAATATGGTTGTTTCTATAGAAGATAAGGTACAAAGAGGGCTACATTACGCGATTGTTGATGAGGTGGATAGCATCCTCATCGATGAGGCCCGTACCCCCCTAATTATCTCCGGTCCGAGCGAGGAATCAACAGATAAATATTATAAGGTAGATAGAATAATCCCGCTGCTTAAGAAAGGCGAGAGGGATGAGGTGAGCAAAGAGGAAAGAGGGGATTATATTGTCGATGAAAAACACAAGACCTCTTATCTAACTGAACAAGGGGAGATTAAGGCGGCTAAACTCTTGGGGCTAAAGGATATGCATAGTTTGACAACAATGGAATACAAACACCATGTCAATCAGGCATTGCGTGCGCACAACAATTATAAGCGTGATGTTGATTATATGGTCAAAGACAATCAGGTGGTTATTGTCGATGAGTTCACTGGACGATTAATGCCCGGGAGAAGGTGGTCAGATGGGTTGCACCAGGCAATTGAGGCAAAAGAAAGGGTAAAGATTGAAAGAGAGAACCAGACCTTAGCTACAATTACCTTTCAGAATTATTTCCGGATGTATGAGAAACTTGCGGGAATGACCGGCACTGCGGCTACCGAGGCATCAGAGTTTTTGCAGATTTATAAGTTGGATGTAGTGGTTATTCCCACCAATAAGCCATTAAACAGAACAAATTATCCCGATGTAATCTATAAAACCGAGCGGGAGAAGTTTAATGCCGTAGTGAAAGAAATTGAAGAGCTCCACAAGCAGGGACGGCCAGTATTAGTGGGCACGGTCTCTATTGAGAAATCCGAGCGGTTGAGCCAGTTGTTAAAAAGAAAGAATATTATGCACTCGGTGTTAAATGCTAAATATCACGAGCGCGAGGCAGAAATAGTTGCCTTAGCCGGACAGAGGAATGCCGTGACCATTGCTACGAATATGGCTGGGAGAGGCACAGATATTGTTTTAGGAGAGGGAGTAGCGGAGTTAGGGGGACTGCATATTATCGGCACCGAGAGACACGAAGCCCGCCGAATTGACAATCAACTGCGCGGGCGTGCTGGCCGACAGGGCGACCCTGGTTCATCGCGTTTTTATCTTTCCTTGGAAGATGATCTCCTGCGTCTATTTGGCTCGGAGAGGATAATGGGGATGATGAAGCGTTTGGGAATACCGGAGGGGCAAGCAATCGAGCATAAACTGATTACCCGGGCCATTACTACTGCCCAGAAGAGAGTAGAGGCGATGAATTTTGATATTCGCAAGCAACTTTTGGACTACGATAATGTGATGAATAAACAACGCGAGGTGATTTATAAACAACGCGAGGTGATTTTAAAAGGAGAGAATTTAGAGGAGGAGATAAACAGGATGATTGAATCAGTTTTGGAAAGAGGGCTACAGAGTTATCTCCCTTCTCCAAATACTGATGAACACTGGGACTTAGTCGGCCTTGAGAGATGGTTAAAGCAGAAATTTGGAATAGAAAAGCAGATGGATATTAAGGGAGAAGTTCGTCCGCATCTTGTTTATCATGAGATTAAAGAGAATTTATTAAACAAGATAAAGAGTCTCTACAGACAAAAGAAGCAGAGGATTGGGGAATCAGCAATGGAATATTTGGAAAGAAGAGCAATGCTTCAGGTGTTGGATACAAAATGGAAAGAACACCTCTACGCAATGGACAGTTTGCGTGAGGGGATTGGACTCAGGGCTTATGGTCAGCGCGATCCTCTGGTAGAGTATCAACACGAATCCTTTGCAATGTTTTCGGAGATGATAGAGAGAATAGAGGAGGAATCTCTGGAGTTTATATTCAAGGCAGAGCCGATTCAAGAGGAGGTCACGAGCGTATTTTCTGTTCCTCAGGAGTTTGTGCATAAGGAGATGGCCGGATTAGAGAAGGCCCGGGCAAGGAAAACTCAATTAGAGCCCCCTGTCTCCCCACCGCCTTCTGCCAATATCACCTATCGCCGCTCAGGAAAAAAGATTGGTCGCAACGAACCCTGCCCCTGCGGCAGTGGGAAGAAATATAAGTATTGCTGTGGAAGAAACGAGTAAGCTACAGGCTTCACGCTTAAAAGCAAGAATTAATGCATAGTGAAAGAATAAATTCTAAAGCAGTTTTTCTCGCCGTTCTTTCTTCTTTTTTATTAATTCTTTCCTTTCCTAAATTTAATCTTTCCTTTTTTGCCTGGGTTGGTTTTGTACCTTTGTTTATTGTCTCTGAGAATAGAACCCGCAAAGAGTCTTTCCTTTTATTTTATTTATCCGGACTTATTTTTTGGGCGGGAATTCTTTATTGGCTGATTCAGGTTAATCTCATCGGCTTTCTCCTCTTGATTTTTTACTTAGCTCTTTACTTCGGCATCTTCGGTTTTTTCATTCCCCCCGCTCCCCGCTCCCCGCTCCCCGCTCCCCGCTATTTACTTTTTCTTCCCTCTTTATGGGTGAGTTTAGAATTTATCCGTTCGCATTTATTTACTGGCTTTGGCTGGGCCCTGCTTGGCTATTCGCAATACACAAACCTTCCGATTATTCAGATTGCCGATGTCACCGGCGGCTATGGCGTTTCATTTTTGATTATCTTAGTAAATGCAACGATAGGGCGAGTTCTTTCAGAAGTCAAAAAACAGAAGTCAGAAAACAGAAATTATTTATTTCCTTTTTTTTATCTGTTAAGTGTCCTTTGTCTTCTGTCCTCTGTTTTTATCTATGGTTACAGTAAGTTGACCCACTTCCCACTTCCCATTTCTCACTTCCCACTCAGGATTTCCCTCATTCAGGGCAATATCCCCCAGCATCAGAAATGGGATGCGCAACTTAAAGAAAGTATCCTGAGCAAATATATCCATCTCAGTGAACAAACCGCCAAAAGCGACTCTCCGCATCTAATCATCTGGCCCGAGACAGCTGTCCCGGCTTATTTTAATCAAGACAAAGAAGTAAAAAAGAGAATTTTAAGTTTATCCTCAGAGATAAATACCCCTTTATTAGTAGGAGCAGCAACCTTTCAAAAGAATAAACCCGGCACCAGAGCGATGCAGGGTAAATCTTTTAATAGCGCTATTCTTATTTCCTCAGGCAAAGCGGTTCAACAATATGATAAACTTCATCTCGTTCCCTTTGGCGAATATGTCCCCTCGCTTTTTTCTTTTGTCCGCAATTTTATTGAAATCGGTGATTTTTCAAAAGGCAGAGAATGGAAAATTTTCTCTTTACCCTCTAACCTTTACCCTCTACCCTCTTTTGCCGTGCTCATTTGTTTTGAGGATGTCTTTCCCTATTTGAGCCGTGGATTTGTGAAGAGAGGGGCAGACTTTTTGATAAATATCAGCAACGACGCCTGGTTTGGCAAAACGAGCGCCCCTTACCAGCACTGTCAGTCAGCTGTCTTTCGAGCAGTAGAAAACAGGGTAAATGTAATAAAGTGTTCCAATACCGGCGTTTCCTGCTTCATAAGCCCCACAGGAAGAATCTCTGGTCGACTTTCTAAGCAAGGAAAGGATATCTTTGTAGCGGGCTATTCTACGCAGAAGATACCAATTGAAAAAACAACGCTTACATTTTACACTCGCTTTGGCGATGTCTTTGCTATCCTCTGCTTGCTGTTTTGTGGGGGGTTTGGTATAATAAGTATGATAAGAAGACACAAATGATAAGAACCCTTGCTTTGTTTTCCGGGGGATTGGATAGTGTCCTGGCTGCTAAACTTATTTTAGAACAGGGCATTGAGGTAATCGGAGTAAATTTTATTACCCCATTTTTTGCCTCGGATAATGAACAGAAGGTTAAGCAGATTGCCGCTAATTTAGGAATAGAGTTAAAGACAATTGGCTTGGGGGATGAGTATGTTGAAATAGTTAAGTCACCCAAATACGGCTATGGCAAAAATCTCAATCCCTGTCTTGACTGCCGAATATTGATGCTTAAAAGAGCAAAGGGTTTGCTTCAAAGAAAGAGGTTGTCCTTTATTATCACCGGCGAGGTATTGGGTCAGCGGCCGATGTCTCAACATAAAAACGCATTTGCACTGATTGAGAAAGAAAGCAATCTAAAAGGTTTAATTCTGCGTCCACTTTCAGCAAAACTCCTACCGCTCACACTCGCCGAAAAAGAAAACTGGGTAGATAGAGAGAAATTGTTAGATATACAAGGACGCTCGCGCAGGATACAAATAGATTTAGCCAACAAATGGGGAATTAGCAACTATTTTTCCCCAAGCGGCGGCTGTTTGCTTACCGACCCTATTTTTAGCCAGAGAATGAGAGACCTTTTGAGATATCAAGATACCTCTTTGGACAATATAGAATTGCTTAAGATTGGTCGCCACTTTCGTCTATCCCCGCGGACAAAATTGATTGTAGGAAGAGACGAAAGAGAAAACAATTTCCTTGTTGAGTTAATTAAAACAGAGGATGTTTGCTTTAGACCAATAGAAGTTAAGGGCCCAATAGGTATAGGCAAGGGGAATTTTGATGACTCGCTGATTGGTTTAGCCACTCAGATAATTGCCCGATATTGCGATGAAAAGGAGAAAGCGGTAGAAATAGGTTGGAAATTGTCTAACCAGAAAATGAAGAAAATTAAGGTGATGGCGATGAGCGAGAAAGAAATAGAGGAGTTTAGGATATAAAATATGAGCGGATGCAAGGAAAGAAAGTAAATAAAGGCGTCCGCCTCTGGCGGACTATCCTCAGCCCCGAAGTTTCGGGGCTTCGGCTCTCGCTTCGCGAGTAAGGAAGAAAAACAAAAAGCGGAAATCTGCTTTGCAGATTTCCTATCCTCAGCCCGCCTACGCTAAAGCTTTGGCGGGCTTCGGCTCTCGCTTCGCGAGTAAGGAAAGGAGGTGTGAGAGAGATGAAGACCTATCAGGGAAAGCTGATTGGTAAAGGGAAAAGGTTTACACTTGTGGTTTCCCGTTTTAACGATTTTATCGGTAAACGGCTTGTGGAAGGGGCAGTAGATGTCCTTGTGCGTCACGGCGTAGAGGAAAATGGGATTGAAGTTATCTGGGTGCCTGGTTCTCTGGAGATTCTCTATGTAGCTAACAAAATGACAAAAAAAAAGAAGTGCGATGCGGTTATCTGCTTAGGGGCAATCATCAAGGGCGAGACATCGCATTTTGATTTTTTAGCCAGTCAGGTAATTAAGGGAATTTCCCAGATTTCTTTGAGCGGTAATCTGCCGGTAGTTTCAGGAATAATTACCGCGGATTCCCTGGAGCAGGCAATTCAGCGGGCAGGAGCAAAGGAAGGAAATAAGGGGGCCCAGGCTGCTTTAGCCGCTTTGGAAATGGCAGATTTAAATGAAACTGCAATTTAGCGAGTCCTTACCCCACACCAATTTCTCTTTTGCTTAAGCATCTTGGAAAATTGGCGGGGGGTTCAATTCGCAAACGGAGTTCGTTCCACAATTTAGGTGGCTTACATTCCGTAAATTGTCTGCTCATTGAAAATGCGTAAGAGAACAAGAGCAAGAGAAATAGCCCTCCAGATTCTTTATCTGATTGATATCAGTGAAGATGATTATCAGGTTGCTTGGGAGAAATTTTGGGCTGTAGAGTCTCCCGAGGTTTCTGAGGAGGCTCATCCTGTTAAATCCGCCGATGGCGGAGCGGCGAAGCCGCTATTTAACAGGGTAAAGGAATTTTCACAGCAATTAGTAAAAGGGACGATAGAGAATCTTAAATCGCTCGATGATGTAATTGAGAGCTTCACCGAGAACTGGCGACTCTCGCGGATGGCAGTGGTTGAGCGGAATATTCTGCGGCTTGCTACCTATGAACTCCTTTTTTGCCCTGAGATTCCTCCAATTGTCTCCATAAACGAGGCAATTGACCTGGCAAAGAAATACAGCGGTCTGGAAGCCGGTAAATTCGTGAACGGGATACTGGATAAGATAAGAATCTCCAAGCTGCAAGCCACAAGCTCCAAGCTACAGGCTGACTCAAACCCTGAAGTTTGATTTTTATATGATGAGCGATGTTGAATATATGCAGTTAGCCCTGCGATTGGCTTTAAAGGGAAAGGGGAAAACCAGCCCCAATCCCTTGGTAGGAGCAGTAGTAGTTAAAAACGGAGAGATTATCGGCAGAGGCTATCATCGGCAGGCCGGCAAGAGGCACGCCGAGATTGTTGCCCTTGACGAGGCCGGCAAAAAGGCAAGGGGTTCTACGCTCTATGTCAATTTAGAGCCCTGTGCTACTTATGGTAGAACCCCTCCCTGTGTGGATAGGATTATCAAGGAAGGAGTTAAAAAGGTAGTTATTGGAATGCTTGACCCCAATCCTGTCAATAGAAAAAAGGGGATAAGAAAATTAAAGACGCAGAACATAGATGTAAAGACGGGAGTTTTAACGAAAGAAGCCGAGGAGCTCAATAAGTGCTGGATAAAGTTTATCACCCAGAGGGAGCCGTATGTGATTCTGAAAGTAGCCCGGTCCTTAGACGGCAAGATTGCCACTTTTACGGGCGATTCAAAATGGATTACTTCGCCGGCAGCGCGAGGATATGTGCATAGACTACGTTCGGAGGTGGATGCGATTTTGGTAGGGATAAATACAGTTCTCCAGGATGATCCTTTGCTCTCCGCCCGCCTTTCCGAAAAGAGATTATACAGACATCAGCCGACAAAGATAATCTTAGACAGCCATTTAAGAGTTCCTTTAGAGGCAAAGATTTTTTCTCGCCGGTCCCCGGCACCGGTAATTATCGCTACCACTAAATTTGCTCCTCTCTCTAAAATAAAGAAATTAGAAAAAAAGGGAGTGCAGGTATTAATAGTCAAGGCAAAGGATAGGAGACTAGATTTAAAGATGTTGATGGGAGAATTGGCAAAGATGGAGATTGTTTGTCTTTTGATAGAGGGCGGAGGTGAGGTTTTTGAATCGGCTATAGAAAGCAAGATAGTGGATGAATTTCTTGTTTTTATTGCTCCAAAAATATTTGGCAATGTTAGCAAAGTCTCTCAAGCCCAGCGATTGAGCAGTTTGGAAATAAAGAAAGTAGGAGAAGATGTATTGCTGGAAGGCTTAACCCAGCACTAATTTTTCAAAGATGTTTGCCCAAAGTAGAAAATTAGTGCTGGGTTCAATTCGCACAGCGATTTACGAGCACTTCGTTCCGTAAATTGCGTACTCATTGAATGTTTACCGGCATAATCGAACAATTAGGTGAAGTCACAAAGGTAGAATCTGCCTCCGGCAATAAAAGATTGTTTATCAAACCGACCTCTTTGTGGGAGGATTTACAGATAGGGGAAAGCATTGCTGTAGATGGGGTTTGCTTGACTATTGTTGATTTTAAAGAGGACTTGTTTGCCGCTGAAATAATGCCGGCGACCCTCTTGCAAACCACTTTAGGCAATTTAAGGATTGGCGAGTATGTAAATTTAGAGCGGGCATTAACTCCAAATTCTCGTTTAAGTGGCCACTTTGTCAGCGGTCATATTGACGGAATGGGCATAATTAGCAAAAAAGAAAAGGGAAGAGATGTTAGTTTATCTGTTGAGGTCCCTGCCGAGCTCAGGAAATACCTTTTGCCCAAGGGTTCTATTGCGGTAGATGGAATAAGTTTAACTATCGCTGAGATAAAAGACAAAGAATTTATTGCCCATCTCATTCCCCATACTTTAAAGAGTACCAATCTGCAATCTAAAAATGTAGGGGATAAAGTAAATATTGAGATAGACCTTCTAACAAAAGCAGTTTATCAGTATCTACAGAGGAACTCTGACAAAGACAAACAGGGAATAACAAAAGAGATGTTGAGCAGAGCCGGGTTCCTCTAACCTCTTCCCAGCCCTCTTAAGAACCCCATTATCTTCTCTTTCCATCCTTTTTTGATTCTCTCTTGCTCAGAACTCAGGATTTTAGAGAGCGGTTCTATATCTATATAATCCTCAGCGAGTTTTTTGAGAGCGGCAATCTTTTTGCTATCCTGGGTGGTTATCTTCGTGCGTAAACTGTATATCTGAGAGGCGAGTTCGTAGATATCCTTATCTACGAGCAATACGGGAATATCCATAGAGCCAAGGATGTCTCTTATACTCTGGGGAAGCTCCCGGCTTCCCGAAAGGAGAACTCCTGCTAAATTATGGGCATTTCCTATATTTTTAAAGTAGGTGGTAAATACTGCCAAGAGAAGGTCGATGCGGTCGCTGGAGGTAATCAATAAAGTCTGTTGGCGAATATCTCTGAGCAATTCCAGTATTGTTTCCGGCTCCATTGTTCCCACTATTATCCTTTCTATATTCTTTTCTAAACGCCCTTTCCCACTGAGTATATTTGCTCCGGTTTGTTGGGCAATCAACCAGAGAGGAGGACTGGAGAGAAGAGAACGGTAGGGGAGAAGACCGAATAGAGGGATGCTTTTTCTTTTGAGGTATTGCTTTAGGAGAGAAGAAACCTTATCGTATTTTTCCTCTAATATCTTATTGATTATCACCCCGATTACCTTACAGCCCTTCTCTTCAAAAAAACTTTTATTTAGGGTTATCTCATCAATGCTCTGCCCAATGCCTCCCCCGCAGACCAAAAGCACATCCGCCTCTAAGAGTTTAGCCACTTCGGCATTGGAGAGCTCTATTACCGAACCTACCCCGGCGTGGCCCGTGCCTTCAATGAGCACCAAATCGCTTTCCTTTGCCAGTCCTTCATAGGCGTCGCGTATCTTTTTGGCAAGACCCCTTCCTATCTTTCCTTTGATATATTTTTCGGTAAAGCCCCTTTCAATTATCAGTGGGCTCATATCCTCTATAAGATAAGGGAGGGCAAAGCTCTCCTTGATTAAAAGGACATCTTCGCCTACCTTAGTTTCGGGAAGTTGGACATATCTCTGGGCAAGCGGCTTGATAAAGGCAATCTTCTTAAATTTTTTGCCTAAAAGATGGATCAATCCCAGAGAAATAGAGGTCTTCCCAATATCCTGGCTGGTAGAAGCAATGAATAAAGACTTAGCCATAATTTCGGGTTGCGGGTAAAGGGTTGCGGGGTGCGAATTTCCCGCTTCCCGCTAACCGCTCAAGAACTTGCAGGTACTTCTTACTCGTCTTATCAACTATCTCCGCCGGCAATTCGGGAGCAGGTGGAGTTTTATCCCAGTTTAAACTCTCCAGGTAATCGCGCACAAACTGTTTGTCAAAACTGGCTTGACTTTTGCCCGCAGAGTACTTATCCTTAGGCCAGAACCTTGAGGAGTCCGGCGTGAGCAATTCGTCGATAAGGATAATTTCGCCCTTATAGAAACCAAACTCAAACTTTGTATCGGCAATAATTATACCCTTAGTTTCGGCATATTCACTCGCTTTTTTATACAGGGCAATGCTTATCTCTTTTAGTTTGCCGGCGGTGTTTTTACCAATTTCTTTTTCAATATCCTCTTGGCGGACATTTATATCGTGACCCCTCTCCTCTTTTGTTGCCGGAGTAAAAATAGGTTCGGGTAGTTTATCAGCCTGTTTAAGTCCCTCAGGCAGTTTTATTCCGCAGATGGATTGGCTCTTCTCATATTCTTTCCAACCTGAACCGGCTAAATAGCCCCGAACTACACATTCCACAGGTATGGGCTCTGCCTTTTGGACGAGCATTGCGCGGCCAGACAGAATTTCTTTATATTTTGATAGAACAGGAGGAAACTCACGAATATCAGCGCTGAGCAAGTGATTGGGGATAATATCTTTTGTTAAGTGGAACCAGAACGCCGAGAGTTTGGTTAACACCTCCCCTTTGTGAGGAATGCCGGTAGGGAGAACTACATCAAAGCAGGATATTCTATCGGTGGAGATAATCAAGAGTTGAGTTCCTAAATCATAGATATCCCGGACCTTTCCTCTTTTGAAAAGATTGAGTTCAGTAAGGTTTGTTGACTCTACGAGCGGCATTTAATCTCCTCTTTTGTTCCTCGAGAATCTCAAACAAAATCTTGGGGGCATCAGGGACCTTTGTTTTATAAATTTCTATGATTCTTTCTACTTTTGCTAGGTTAGCATCAATTCTCAAGGTAAATTCTTTCTGATAATCCCTTTCTGAATAATCCTTGCCCAGCACTTGCTTAAATAATCTTTTGAGGTCTTCATAGCGAGGGAGGAATCCAATCGGGCTTTCAATCGCTTCTATTTCCTTATGCACCCTGAGTTCCATCCATTTAAGCCAGACCCTTTTATCCTCTATCGCACTCAGATAGTTGCCATTTTCATCTCTCAGAAAATAATTTACTCCAAAGATAGTAGGCGGATGAGCTAAATCCTTTGCAAATTGTAGATGGTTTTGTATATATTTCCCGATGGGTATAGAAAGAAAGTCCAGATTTGCCATCGGATTGAGCTTTCGCACCCCTTGTTTCCCTAAAGTGGCAGCTGTAGTTTCTGATTCCAGGGAGGCAGCGATAGTTATTACCCCATGATTCCAATCAAAACTCTCAAATACTGATGGCCAGGCTTCTGCATCTCGGCCTCCGTAGATTATACCTTTAACCTCCACGCCCTCGGGATTTTCTAAATTCGGGTCGCAGTTTTTCAGCGTCTTCAGTCTAATGGTATATCTGGCATTGGGGTGGGGAAAAATAGTAGAATTTTTAGGATGAACTTTTCCATCGTTCAGCCAATAGGGAATGCCGTCTCTGACCAGGACATTGGAAAAAATAACCTCGCCCGGACTCGTCAGCGTCTGCCAGATTAGAGGATCATTTTGGGGGTTCACATCCCTTATTATTCCAAATATCCCCCTCTCTACATTTACGGCAAATACCTTCCCGTCCTTTTTTCGCAAATAGGCAATATCATCTCCTACTATGCTTTCTTCTTCCACCATACAGGTGGAGGTTTTTCCGCAGGCGCTGGGGAAGGCACCCGTAAAATAGGTTTTTCTATTGTTGGGGCCATTTACCCTGTTAAATAATCCCGAATAAGTCGGGATTCCGCCTTTGGCGGATTTGACAGGGTAAACCCCCATAACAAACATATGTTCGGCAAGCCAGTTCTCTTTGCTTGCTTTATTTATTGCCAGACGCAGGGCTAATTTTTTCAAACCCACAGTATTTCCGGCATATTGGCTATTGACTGTCCAAACAGTATTCTCGGAGAGGTCTATATATACCCTCCTCTTATCTATATTTTTGCTTACACTATTCTCTAATTCTCCGGCAGAGTGAACGAATTTAAAAAATTCTGTCTCGGTTCCTTTTTTCTTAAATACATCATAAGCCGAGCGGTAGAGGATGTCCTCGGAGTGGGCTACATAGGCCGAGTCGGTGAGTTGAACGGCATAGATAGAAAAATCTGAATTCACTGGCCCAAGGCAAAGGAACAAAACAAACATTTCTTTGCCCGACATAATACCTTTTAATAGGGCTTGGATTTCAGATAGCCCTTTTTCTCGGACTATGGAATTAATATCCGAACCGAGGTTTTCGCCTTTACTTAGAAGGAATTTTGTATTCTGTTTATCCCTTGCCTGGTCAGTGGGTCCATCAAAGTGGACAGTGTGGCCGTCTATGTTAAGTTGCTTTTCCTCCCCCAATTCCTTTGCCTTGTTTCTTATATATTGAGCGTCTTGCAGAGAATCGCTACGCACAAAGACTGAGCGAGGATTGCAAAGCTCTACATATTCCCCGAGGAAATTAAGCAGTATGGGGTTATTTAAGGCAAGCAATTTCTGGTAGTTTTCTTGACTGCATTTAGTTTTAAATAGTTTTTGATGCCTTTTCATATTTCCTCCAAAAATTCAGCGTTCCAAGGAGAAAGTATTATATCATATATCGGAGATTAAATAAAGGAATTTTTGCCTTTAAAAAAATCTTGTTTTTTATTCCAAAATGTGTTATTATTTAAAAAGTCATTTAGGAGAGAAATATGAGAGTTAAGTTGATAAACTACACCCCACATCCCCAAAAGAGCGCGGCAATCGCCGGTAAGCTTTGCTATGCAAAATCCTCTATCAAGGATTTAGAGAAGATAACCCCGCAGGAAGAAAAAAGGTTTATTGAGAAAATCATCAAACTCGGTCACCTTTCGGTTATCGAACATAGCAGTTTCACTTTTGCTATTGAGGGGATTTCGCGGGTTACCTCGCATCAGTTGGTGCGACACCGTCTTGCCTCTTTTTCCCAACAAAGTCAGAGATATGTAAAAAAGAGAGACTTTGAATATATAATTCCTCCCACTATAAAGAAGAAAAAGAAATTAAAACAGATTTTTGAAAAGGTAATCAAGGATATAAACGATACCTATGCTGAACTCTTAGATAACGGCATTCCCGCTGAGGATGCCCGATTTTTATTACCTAATGCCTGCGAAACAAAGATAATCGTAACAATGAACGCCCGCGAACTCCTGCATTTTTTTAAACTGAGGTGCGCTAAAAATAGCCAATGGGAGATTCGCCAGATGGCAAATCTGATGCTAAAAGAGGTGCGCAAAGTCGCCCCGGTGATTTTTAAGAATGTAGAGAAGGAACAAAGATGAAATTTAAGAAATTTTTTATCGGTTACAATCTACTCCAACGAATTCACGGTTAAAGAGAAATAAGAAAAATAAGGATGTGAAGGGTAAAGTGAGATAAAATGAGACAGCGAATTTATATTGATACTTCTGTTATTGGTGGATGCGAGGATGAGGAGTTTGCTGAGTGGTCGGTGCAGCTATTTGAGGAATTTCGCCAAGGTTTGCGAATTACCGTTGTGTCTGATTTAACTCGCAAAGAGATTGAAAAAGCTCCAGAAGATGTAAGAAGAGTATTATCATCTCTTCCAGATACAAATGTGGAAAATGTTTTTCTCAGTGAGGAAGCCGAGAGATTAACAAAGAGTTATATTGATGAGGGAGTGGTGAGTGCAAAGCATATAGTAGATGCTCAGCATATTGCGATAGCCTCGGTAGAACGAGTAGATGTTTTAGTCAGCTGGAACTTTCAGCAGATTGTGAATCTTTTGCGCATTCACGCTTTTAATTCGGTGAATTTAAAATTAAACTACCCTATGATAGAGATTAGGAGCCCAAGGGAGGTTATCTATGGAGAAGAAATTTGATGCTGTTCAATTTCAGCGGAAGGTTCGTGAGGAATTAAGTAAGGAGTATTCCACTACTCCTGATGTATTTGTTCGCGAACTCCAAGAGAAATACCGCTATTTACAAAGACAAAAGATTGAAAAACACTCCAAATAATTTGAGGAAGTAAAAATGAATTCAAAAAACAAAAATTTTTATCGGTTACAATCTACTTCAGCGAATTCACGATTAGAGATAAGTAAACTTATAAACGAAATTTTTGAAGAGAATCTTTTTTACCTGTAACTTGTAGCTTGCAACCTGCAGTTTGAATTATGAAAACCACAATTAACGGAAGCTATCCGAAGATTAGCGATAGAGAACCAAATCTGCGTCAGGCGATTCATCGCTTTGAAAGAAAAGAGATTGAGCAAGAGGAGTTGAATAAAGTAAGACAAGAAACCATCAGGCGGGTAATCAGAGAGCAGGAGGATATCGGTTTGGATTTAATCGGCGACGGCTTGATTGTCTTTGAGGACCTCTTTTCGCCCTTTGCCGAGGCCTGGCAGGGAATTCGCCGCGGTGGTTTGGAGAGATTTTTTGATAACAATACCTATTACCGCCATCCGGTAATTGAAGGGAAAATTGTTTTCTCTCCCTCTCAATATGGACAGGATTTAAAATTTGCTAAATCTGTTGCCAATAAACCTCTAAAAGCAATTCTGCCCGGGCCTTTCACCTTTGCTAAATTAAGCGAGAGTAAATTTTATTCTTCAGAAGAAGAATTGCTTACTGATTTGAGCGCTGCTTTGATTCAAGAAGCAAAAGAGATTAGCGATTATGTAGAGGTGATTCAATTTGATGAGCCATCTCTCGTTTTATTCCCTGAGAAAATAGAATTAGTAAAAAAAGACTTCCAGAAAATAAAACAAGAATTGAACAAGAAAATCATTCTTTCTCTTTATTTTTCACCTCTGAAGAATTTTCTTTCTTCTCTAAGCGATTTTCCCATTGACGGCCTGGTTTTGGATGCAATAACTAATAATAACTTAGAAACCATTTTTCAATTTTTAAGCCAGAATTCCTATAATAAAGAATTGACTCTTGGCTGTGTAGATGCCCGGAATACAAAATTGGAGAGCAAAGAAGAATTAAAGAAAATTCTGACCAAGATAAAAACTCTACTTCCTGAGGAAAATATTTTCATCAGCCCAAATTGCAGTTTGGAATTTCTGCCCCACTCTGCTGCATTAGTGAAAATTAAAAATATGGTAGAAGTAGTGAAACAATGCTGAAAACAACCACAGTAGGAAGTTTACCCAAGCCGGATTATCTAAAAAGGGCCCGCACTGATTTTCGTCAGAATAGAATTAGTCGCGAAGAACTAAAGAGGTTAGAAAAAAAGGCCACTGCCGAGTGGGTAAAGATTCAAGACGAAATTGGTCTGGATGTTTTGGTTGACGGAGAGATGTACCGCGGCGATATGGCTACCTACTTTGCCGAAAACCTGAGCGGTTTTAAGATTAGTGGATTGGTGCGTAGTTATGGTAATCGTTATTATCGCAAGCCCATAGTTGTTGGGAAGATTAAAAGAGAAAAGCCAATTACCTTAGAGATGTTCAGATTTGCTCAGGGTTTAACTAAAAAGCCGGTTAAAGGGATGCTCACCGGCCCTTACACAATGGCTGATTGGTCGTTTAATGAATACTATCCCGACCGCCGCAGTTTGGTTCTGGATTTAGCCGAGGCAATTCATAAGGAAGCTGTAGATTTAGAAAAAGCCGGGGCAAAATATATTCAGATTGACGAGCCAGCGGTTTCCACCCATCCTGAAGAAATTGATTTGGCTATTGAAGCGATGAGGGTTGTGACTGCCGACTTAAAGGTAACTACCATTACCCATATCTGCTATGGAGATTTTGTCAAGATTTATCCGAGGATGCTGGAGTTAGCCGTTGACCAATTTGACCTTGAGTTTGCCAATCGTCAATTTGAACTCTTACAACTTATTGAGGAAAAGGGAGGATTCAACGATAAGCAAATTGGTTTAGGGGTTATTGATGTTCATTCACACAGGATAGAAACCAAGGAGGAAGTTAAGGAGAATTTGCGCAAAGCCCTCAAGGTTTTTAAACCTGAGCAGATTTTTGTTGACCCGGACTGCGGCTTGAAGACACGCACAAAAGAAGAAAGTATAGCAAAGCTAAGGGTAATGGTGGAGGCCACGGAAGAGATAAGAGAAGAAATGGCCAATGTCTAATTGCTCTAATTGACCTAAATAAAGCCCAATGATTAATGACTGGATGTAAGAATATTAGACATTTTAGCATTAGACATTGACTTGCCTCGCTGAAGCTCTGGCGAAGCGGGTTAGACATTAGGTTAATTAGAAATTAGACATTTTAAAGTTGTGTCTCTGAGCTCTCTCCAAAAAAGATTTAGTTTAAGCTTTCTGATTTCTCTGAACATTCACATAGCTCTTTTTTTGTGTTTTTCTCCTCATTTTAATGCCTCCTCTTTTTCTTCTCCCCGGATTATATATTATCAGAGAGAAACTAGAAGACAACCGCCGAAAGCGAGCCTCGCCAAAGGCGGGAAAACACCAGAAAAGAAGATAGACAATAAAAAAAAAGAGGTTAAACTTGATAAAATAGAAGTAAAAAAAAGGTCACCAGGTTACCATGGCACCCTTGCCCGCCGAAATCCGCAGGGTGAAAGCAGAAGGCAAAAGCAGAAAAAAAACATAAAACCCAGAATCAAGAACCGAATAGCGATAAAAGATAGAATATTTACCCCCTTAGAAAACTCCACCTCTCCGTGGGCCGGGAAAGAATGTTTATTAAGAAAGGGCGGGGGGAAAGCCCCGTCCTTTCTAACGGGGTTTACTAAAAAAGTAAGCTCAAGAGAAGATCAGCAACAAAAAGAAGAGAAAATTCTCATAGAGCAGAAGCGTCAGAAAAAGGTTCTTGAGAAAAGAAATTTATTAAGTTATTATCGAGTTATCAGTGAACAGATTAAGCAAAAGGCAGTTTATCCTGAAGAGGCAAGAAGGAGTTTAAGTGAAGGATTGGTTTATATCTCTTTTACTGTTTTTGACGATGGTCGTTTGAAAGAGATAGAACTTAAGGTCTCTTCAGGAAATGATTACCTGGATAAAGCGGCTTTGCGCAGTGTCCAGGAGGCTGCCCCTTTTCCGCCGTTCCCAGCAGAAATAAAAGAAAGAGAGCTGTGTCTGAATATCCCTATTTCTTTTGAAATAGAATAAATGAGAAAAGTAGCGGGTAGCAAAGTATAAATAGGGGCAACTTCTCCGCCTGCTCCGGACAAAGGGAGGGCGGGTAGGTCTATCGCCCGTGTAAGGGAGAGGTAGAGAGTAAAAGGAAGAGGTAGAGAGTAAAGAGAATTCTCATAAATGTCTAATGACTAATTAACCTAATTGACCTAATGAATGACTAATGACAAACATTTAATGTCTAAACAATTATTAGTTTACCCCGTTAATAATTCACAAAGCAAATTACCCTCTTAAATAAAATCTTTGATTTTCTTTTGCTGAAAGCAAAAGATTTAGCAGGGTATTTAAGGGGATGAATGGACATTAGGCATTGATTAGACATTAGAGTAATTAGAAATTAAACATTTTGAGCTTTTTCTTGCTACTTTCTACTTTAAAAAAAGGAGTTGATTAAATTGACAGAAGTAAGGGTAAGAGCAAATGAGTCCTTCGAAAGGGCATTGCGGCGGTTTAAAAGGATGGTAGAGAAAGAAGGGACATTAAGGCAGTTACGCGAGCATAAGGAGTATGAGAAGCCTAGTGATAAACGCCGGAAAAAAAGAGGGAAAGAGAAGGCCGGAGGCGCAAAAAGATACTAGTCACAGGCTTCAAGCCTCAAGCTCCAAGAGGGTTGTGTCTAAGGGTTTCGGTTGCGGTTACGTATCGTCCATCGTCATCGTTTATCGTCTTAGAACGAGATACGAAACCGAAAGACGTAACCGATACGTGGCTGAAACCCCAACCGATAGACGGAACCAAAGCGACCTGCAGCTTGCAGCCTGAAAGCCTGCAGCCTGAGGTTTGGAGCTCGAATTTATGCCCACTTTTAAATATGTAGTTAAAAATCAGCGAGGAGAAAGGATCGAACAAGTTGTAGAAAATGAAGATTTTTCTCAACTTGTAAGCAGGCTGAGGAACCAAAATTTAACCATCATCTCCATTGATGAAATAAAAGGAAAAACAAAAGAGAAAGGAAAGGCTGGAAGGATAAAGGGAGAGGATTTGGTGGTCTTTTCCCGCCAGTTGGCTACTTTACTGGATGCCGGTGTCACCCTTGTTCAGGCTCTAAGCATCCTTTGCGAACAAATAGAGAATGAAAGATTTAAGGGGGTAATTAGAGATTTAGAGCGAGAGATTCAAGGGGGTAAACCCTTTTCCGAGGCCCTTTCAAAGCATCCGCATATCTTCTCCTCTTTGTTTGTAAATATGGTGAGAGCTGGAGAAAAGAGTGGAAGATTATCAGCAACTTTGGAGCGTTTATCCGACTACTTAGAAAAAAATAGTGCTCTAATTGGAAAGATAAGGTCAGCCTTGGTCTATCCCGTGGTAGTTAGCTGTATGGCTATAATCATTACCCTCGTTCTTTTGCTCAAGGTTATCCCTACTTTCAAAGGCATCTTTGAGAATTTAGGGGGAACACTTCCTTTACCCACTCAGATTTTAATTACCTTAAGCGATTTAGCAAAGCAGTACTTTTTACCTATGATTCTTGTTTTGCTGCTTTTAGCGATTTTTACTACTCGTTACTTCAAAACAGAAAAAGGCAGATTTATTCTGGATAGATTGAAGTTAAGATTACCTGTATTTGGAGTTTTATTTCGCAAAGTAGCCATCAGTAAATTCTGCCGCACCTTTTCTACACTGATTGAAAGTGGGGTACCTATTCTTGAGTGTTTGGCAGTTGTAGGAAAGACAGCAGGAAACAAAGTAATTGAAGATACAGTGCTAAAGGTTCAGGGAAATATCCAGGAAGGGGAGAATATTGCTTCTCCTTTGAGCAGCAGCGGGGTTTTCCCACCTCTGGTAGTTCGAATGATTGCCGTAGGAGAAGAAAGTGGGGAACTGGCAAAGATGCTCGCCAAGATAGCCGATTTTTATGAGCGGGAGGTAGACGCTGCAGTTTCCGGGTTGACTTCTCTTATTGAACCGATAATCATTGCCTTTTTAGGTATTGTAATCGGTTCAATTGCCATTGCGATGTTACTTCCCATCTTTAAGATTTCGACGCTGATAAAGTAAATGAAACTCAGCCCAGCACTAATTTTTCGGGATACTTAACCGTAGCAGAAAATTAGTGCCGGGCTCAATTCCACCATACAATTTAGTCTCCTTGCCCCGATACCATCCCCACGTTCGTCGGGGCCTACGGGGCAGGCAGTCGCCTAAATTGTGGTGTCATTGAAGGGGGTTTAAATGTTTAGTCGTTTTACCGAACGTGCCCGAAAGGTCATTTTATTGGCAAAAGAGGAGGCAAAGAGGTTAAATCACGATTACATCGGCACCGAGCATATTTTATTAGGTCTGGTTAGAGAAGGCGAAGGAGTAGCCGCAGCAGTCCTCGAGGGATTATTGGGGATAAGTTTAGAGACGGTTCGCCTCGAGGTAGAAAAGTTAATTAAACCGGGAAGCGATCTCCTCGTCTCCGGGGATATTCCTTTTACGCCCAAGGCGAAAGAGGTACTTGAGTTAGCCTTTGACGAAGCGAAGAAGATGGGGCATAACTACATCGGCACCGAGCATCTGCTATTGGGTTTGCTTCGCGAGAAGGAAGGGATTGGGGCACAGGTTTTGCTCAATCTGGGTTTAGATATAAATAAATTAAGAGAGGCGATAATGCGTCTTTTAGGAGAGGGGGTTCCTTCAGGAGAGCCAGATAGCGAAAGCCGCAGAGGCAGAACAAAAGAGAAGAGTAGAACCCCGGCTCTTGATGCCTTTGGTCGCGATCTCACCAGTCTGGCAAAGGAGGGCAAGCTTGACCCGGTTATTGGCCGGGTAAATGAGATCGAAAGGGTAATTCAGATATTAGCCCGACGGACAAAGAATAATCCGGTGCTCTTAGGAGAAGCCGGAGTGGGCAAGACAGCGATTGTGGAAGGTTTAGCCCAGAAGATAGTGGAGGGGAGTGTCCCCGAGGTTCTTCTGGACAAGAGGATTGTTATCCTTGATTTAGGGTTGATAGTTGCCGGGACAAAGTATCGTGGGCAGTTCGAAGAACGTATCAAAGCAGTAATGCAAGAGATTAGAAGGACAAAGAATGTGATTATATTTATTGACGAACTGCATACATTGGTAGGAGCAGGGGGGGCAGAAGGGGCATTAGATGCCTCTAATATTCTCAAACCGGCTCTCTCGCGGGGAGAGATACAATGCATCGGAGCAACCACTCTTAATGAATATCGTAAATATATTGAGAAAGACGCTGCCCTGGAAAGGAGATTTCAGACAATCACCGTTGACCCTCCCACAATCGAGGAAACAATAGAGATTCTTAAGGGTTTAAGGCCTAAATATGAGGCGTTTCATAAGGTAAAGATGAGCGATGAGGCTTTGGAAGCAGCGGCTAAATTATCTGATAGATATATCAGCGGAAAATTTTTGCCCGATAAGGCGATTGACCTTATTGACGAAGCCGGCTCGCGAGCGAGATTAAGCGCTACAGTTGTTCCGCCCAATTTTAAAAATCTGAAGCAAAAGATCGAGAGGTTAGATAAACAGAAGAAAGAGGCAGTCAGCAACCAGGATTTTGAAAAAGCGGCTGAGATAAGAGACCTTGAGAGGAAAGCCAAAGAGGAGTTAGCTGAGAAAGAGAAAAACTGGAAGCAGCGCCGGGGAGAAAAGAAGATAACGCTTGGTAGAGAGGATATTGCCCGGGTTGTTTCCCAAATCACCAATATCCCCCTGGCGCAGTTAGAAGAAAAGGAAACAAAGAGATTACTACAAATGGAAAAGGAGATTCACAAGAGAGTAGTCGGTCAGGATGAAGCGGTGCGGGCTATCGCCCAGGCGGTGCGCCGCTCAAAGGCAGGGATTAAAGACCCCCGTCGGCCAATTGGTTCATTTATCTTTTTAGGACCTACCGGCGTAGGAAAAACCTTATTGGCAAGGGTATTAGCCGAGTTTATGTTTGGTCACGAAGATGCAATGTTTCAGATTGATATGTCCGAGTATATGGAGAAGTTTAATGTCTCCCGTTTGATCGGTGCCCCTCCCGGCTATGTGGGCTATGAAGAAGGGGGGCAGTTAACCGAGAAGGTGCGGAGAAAACCCTATTCGGTTGTCTTATTGGATGAGATTGAGAAAGCCCATCCCGATGTCTTCAATCTATTGCTCCAGATTTTAGAGGATGGTAGCCTTACTGATAGTTTTGGCCGCAAGGTAGATTTTAGAAATGTAATTTTGATAATGACCTCTAATGTGGGCACAGAGATGTTGAAGAAGAAAGGAACTATTGGTTTTTCTGCCCCTGAAGAAGATGCATCCTATGAGACGATGAAAAGAAAGGTATTGGATGCGGCAAAGAAGGTATTTCGGCCGGAGTTCCTGAATCGCATTGACGAGATGGTCGTTTTTCATTCCTTGACCAAAGAGGATTTAAAGAAGATTGTTGACTTGCAGATAGAAGAGGTCCAGGAGCGGCTCTCCGAGAAGCAGTTAAATATAAGGCTTACCTCTTCGGCTAAGGAATTTTTGATTGAAAAGGGTTATGACCCGCTTTTAGGGGCAAGACCCCTGCGTCGGACTATCCAGAGATATCTGGAGGATCCCTTATCTGAGGAAATTCTCGCCGGGAGGTTTAAAGGTAAAAAGACAGTGGAGGTCTCTTTGAAGAACGGACGGTTGGTGTTTGGATGAATAGCATTGTTTCCATCATAGAGTATTTTGGTGGCTTGACCCTCCTTTTATTTAGAACGATATTCTGGATTTTTACCCCTCCCTTTAAGGGAAAGCGGATTATTAAACAGGCAAATAAAATTGGGGTAAATGCTCTTTTTATTATCTTTTTGATTGCCGGATTTACGGGGATAGTCTTGGCTCTCCAGACCGCCTATCAGATGCGCAGGATTGGCTCAGAGATTTATATTGCCTCTCTTGTGTCTATCTCGATGGCTCGGGAATTAGGGCCGGTATTTACCGCTTTAGTGGTTGCCGGGAGAACCGGAGCGGCAATTACCGCTGAGATTGGCACAATGAAGGTTACCGAACAGATTGATGCCCTGGAGACCCTGGCGGTTAATCCGATTAAATACTTAGTTGTGCCGCGTTTTCTGGCAAGTTTATTAGTTGTTCCTTTGCTTACTGTTTACGCTGATTTTATCGGGATATTAGGCGGCGGCTTGATAGGAATTTACAAATTGGGAATTGGGCGTAATCTGTATTTTAGAATGGCTTTTCAGCCAATGGTATATAAGGATTTTTTTACCGGATTGATTAAGGCGTTTGTATTTGCGGCGATAATTTCCTTGGTCGGCTGTTATGAGGGATTTCGCACCAAAGGGGGAGCCGAAGGAGTGGGCAAAGCGACTACTGCTTCTGTGGTTATTTCGTTTATTTTAATCATCGCCGCCGATTGCCTGTTTACGGCGATATTTTATTTTCTTTTTCCATAACATATGTCTGAAGTTTCGCTTCAGACAAGTTGAAGAAGTTTCGCTTCGGACAAGTTGAAAGATGATTAAGATAAGGAACTTACGAAAATCCTTTGGCGAGCACCTAATTTTGGATAATTTGAATTTAGATGTTCGTAGAGGCGAGACAATGGTAATTATTGGGCGAAGTGGTTGCGGGAAGAGTGTTTTGTTGAAGCATATTGTGGGTATTCTCAAGCCGGATAGAGGAGAGATTTTTGTAAACGGAGAAAATATAGTTAATTTAGATAGAAAGAGATTGAGTGAACTACGGATGAAGATAGGCGTGCTCTTTCAGGAAGGTGCATTATTTGATTCGCTCACTGTGGGAGAGAATGTAGGTTTTTTGTTGTTAGAACACAGCAAGAAAAGTCGGAGGGAGATTTTTGAGAAATATGTTCGAGAAAAGCTGGCAATGGTTGGCTTGAGCGGTGTGGAGGACTTAAGGCCGGCTGAACTCAGTGGAGGAATGAAAAAACGCGTAGGTTTAGCCCGGGCAATCTGCGCCAATCCCGAGCTCATCCTTTACGATGAACCAACCACTGGTGTTGACCCGATTATGGCTGCGGTGATTAACGACCTCATCAGAAAATTGCATAATCAATTAAAAGTAACCTCAGTAGCAGTTACTCACGATATAAAAAGCGCCTACAAAATAGCCGACCGCATCGCAATGCTCTATCAGGGAAAGATTATTGAAGTTGGCACTCCCCGGGAGATTAAAAATAGTTCTAATCCAGTCATTCAGCAATTTATAAAAGGGGAAAAGGAGGGCCCAATTAAATAAAATTCCAAATCACAAATTCCAAATCACAAATAAATTCCAATTGACCCTGTTAAATGCCACTTCGTGGCAATTTCGCCTCTGGCGGAATTATTTAACAGGGTGAACCCAAAAAAATAACAAGAGAATGTCTTTAAGTAGGTGTTTTGGTCATTGCTTATTGGCTAGGGGACTTGCCCGCAGGGCGAGTATATTTGGAATTTATTTGTTATTTGGTGCTTGGAATTTGGTGCTTCACTGGGGGTAGGCATGCACATAAGGACAGAGTTTAAAGTAGGTCTATTTGTTTTTCTGGCTTTGCTTATCTTTTTTGTTATTGTTTTTTTTATCGGCGATTTTTCCTTAAAGCAGGGTTATACCCTTTTTGTCCGCTTTAATTTTGTGAATGGCTTAGAACCAGCCGCCCCCGTGAGATTAGCCGGCGTAAAGGTGGGAGAGGTGAAAGAAATAAAGGTGACTAAAAATCGCCCGCCGGTGGAAGTTCGGTTATGGCTCAAGAAAGGAACTCCTGTTGAAAGGAACTGCCGGGTTTACATCAACAGTTTAGGGCTGTTGGGGGAGAAGTATGTGGAGATTTCGCCCGGCAAATCCTCTGTTTTAATCAAACCTGGAGAAACAATTATTGGCTGCGACCCTGTTTCTCTTCAGCAACTTTCTCATTTAGGTGAACAAACGATTAGAAAGGTAGATAGAGTAATTGGGAATTTAGAAGAGATAATCAGCGACGAGGAGGTGAGGAGGGATATAAAGGAGATAATCAAGGATAGCAAGCAATTGAGCCAGCAGCTCAATGTTGTTGTTGATGAAGCGAATCAATCCTTAGCCAATCTCAATTTTATCTTTGAGCGGATAAACAGAGGAGAAGGGACAATCGGTAAACTTCTCAGCGATGAGGAGTTGTATAATGAAATTAGGGATTTGGTCCAGGATATCAAAAAACATCCCTGGAAGTTGTTCTGGAAAACGAAAGAGAAAAGGAAAAAATAAATAAGAGCGTCCGCCTTTGGCGGACTTCGGCTCTCGCTTCGCGAGGAAGGAAAGGAGGAATAAATGATTAAAATAGGAATTAACGGTTTTGGGCGCATCGGGCGCAATGTTTTTAAACTCATTCAGCAAAGAGATAATATGGAGGTAGTGGCTATCAATGACCTGACTGATGCCAGGACACTGGCTCATCTCTTAAAGTATGATTCTGTCCACGGTAGATTTAAGGGTGAAGTATCGGCGAGAGAGAATAGTATTGTGGTTAACGGCAGAGAGATTAAAATAATGAGTATAAAAAACCCGGCCGAATTGGGCTGGGATAAGTTGGGGGGAGAGATTGTAATTGAATCTACCGGCGTATTTAGAAAGAGAGAAGAGGCCGCTCTTCATCTAACTGCTGGCGCCAGGAAGGTTATTCTCACCGTGCCGCCCAAAGGGGAAATTGATAGGATGATAGTTTTGGGAGTAAACGATAAGGATTTACAAGAAAGCGATGAGGTTGTCTCCAATGCCTCCTGCACAACTAATTGCCTTGCCCCGATGGTAAAGGTTTTGCAAGATAACTTTGGCATTATAAAGGGCTTGATGACCACTGTGCATGCCTACACCAACGACCAAAGAGTCTTAGACCTGCCGCACAAAGACCTGCGTCGGGCAAGAGCAGCGGCGATAAATATCATTCCTACCACTACCGGTGCGGCAAAGGCAGTAACTAAGGTTATTCCTGAGTTAGAAGGGAAGATTAATGGAATGGCGATGCGTGTTCCGGTAAAGGACGGTTCAATAGTAGATTTTGTTGCCGAGTTAGAAAGGAAAGTAACTCTTGAGGAAGTGAATTTAGCAATGAAAAAGGCTTCCGAAAATGAGCTGAAAGGGATTATGGAATACAGCGAAGACCCTCTTGTTTCTACAGATGTAATTGGCAATCCTCACTCAGTTGTCTTTGACGGCCTCTCTACGATGGTAATTGCCGACAATATGGTCAAGGTAATCGGCTGGTATGATAACGAGTGGGGATATTCTAATCGGGTGGTAGATTTGATAGAGCGGTTGGCGAAGTGCGAAGTTGTTTATAAAGAAGCATTGGAAAAAAACCAAGCATAGATGAGTATCTTGAATTTTTAGACAAAGCAGAAAAGGCGATGGGGGTTATTTTACCCTCAAAGAGAATAACCAGAGACAAGGATTTTCGACTATGAAAGACATCTCTATAATCGGCAGCGGTTATGTGGGTTTGGTCAGTGGCACTTGTTTAGCCGAGATTGGGCATAGTGTCCTTTGTGTGGATAGCGATAGAGAGAAGATAAGGAAATTGCAGGATGGTGTTGTGCCGATTTATGAGCCGGGACTGAAAGAATTGATTGCTAAGAATAGAAAGGCAGGGCGGTTATCTTTCAGCACCAGCGTTAAAAAAGCGGTTGAAAATTCTGAGATTATCTTTATTGCTGTTCAGACCCCGCCCAGGGAAAATGGTGAAGCCGACCTTTACTATGTAGAATCAGTAGCCCGTCAGATAGCCCAACTAATGGATAGATATAAAGTCATAGTTAGCAAAAGTACGATGCCGGTAGAAACAGGGAAGAAGATAAAAGAGACCATTCGAACTTATTGTTCTAAAGATATTGAGTTTGATGTAGTTTCTAATCCCGAGTTTCTCAAAGAGGGTTCGGCAGTAGAGGATTTTTTGCATCCGCAGAGGATTGTGGTCGGCGTAGAGACAAAAAGGGCTGAGAAGATTATGCGCGAACTCTACAGGCCAATAAGGGCACCGTTTATTGCCACCAATATTGAAACTGCTGAAATTATCAAGCACAGTTGCAATGCCTTTTTGGCAACCAAGATTTCCTTTATCAATGCTCTCTCCAATCTCTGCGAGAAGGTAGGAGCGGATGTTGAAGAGGTAGCCCGGGCAATGGGTCTGGACAAGAGAATAGGCAGATCCTTTTTGAAGGCAGGCATTGGTTACGGCGGTTCCTGTTTTCCAAAGGATGTAGATGCCTTTGTCCATATCGCTGCCCAAAAGGGTTATGACTTTGAGTTATTAAGGGTAGTTCAAAAGATCAATCAATTTCAGAAAGAGAATTTTGTTAAAAAAATTAAAAAGGCCCTCTGGAATCTAAAGGATAAAAAGATTGGGGTATTGGGTTTGTCCTTCAAACCCAATACTGATGATATGCGCAATGCTCCTTCTATTGATATCATTAAGACACTTATAAAAGAAGGAGTGCTGGTCAAGGCTTATGACCCGGCAGCGATGAAAAAAGCCCGGAAAATCTTCAAGGATAAGATTATCTACTCTTCTAATCTTTATGAAACAGCAAGAGGAAGCGATGCCCTGATAATTCTCACCGAGTGGGATGAATTCAAGAAAATGAATTTAGAAAGGATAAGGAAACTACTAAAGGTGAAGATAATTATTGATGGCCGAAATATGTTCGAACCGCAGAAGATGAGCAGATTAGGGTTTAAATATATTTGTATAGGTCGCTAAAAATACTTCAGCGACCTTATTGATTTTTTGGATAGGAAACGAAGATGAGAATTTTGGTTACCGGTGGTGCGGGGTTTATTGGCTCGCATCTCTGCAAGAGATTTATTGAGCAAGGAAATAAAGTAATCTGCATAGATAATTTTATTACCGGCACAAAGAAAAACATAGAAGAACTACTGCATTCTTCAAACTTTAAATTAATTGAACGCGACATATCAATACCTCTGTATATAGAGGAAGATTTAGATTGGGTTCTTCATTTCGCTTCTTTAGCCTCCCCCAAGCACTATCTAAACTATCCCATTAAAACACTCAAATCCGGTCTTTTGGGCACTTATAATTGCCTTGGATTAGCAAAGGAAAAAAAAGCAAAATTTTTCCTGGCTTCTACCTCTGAGGTCTATGGCGACCCCTCAATCCATCCGCAACCCGAGGAGTATTGGGGAAATGTTAATCCTATCGGGCTCCGGAGTTGTTATGATGAGAGCAAGCGCGCGGCTGAAGCCCTAACCTATGCCTATATGCGTCAGCACAATTTAGATGTTCGAGTGGCGCGTATATTTAATAGCTATGGTCCGAATATGCAAGCAGACGATGGAAGGGTTGTCTCTAATTTTATTGTTCAAGCATTAAAGGGTAAGGATTTAACCGTGTATGGAGAGGGTAATCAAACCCGTTCTTTTTGCTATATTAATGATTTAATAGAAGGAATTTTAAAAATGATGGAGGTTGATTATAAGTTGCCTTTAAATTTAGGAAGTTCTTCCGAGTTTAAGATTATTGAAGTGGCTAATTTGGTATTAAAATCTACAAATTCAAACTCAAAGATAAAATTCCTACCCTTGCCTGAAGATGACCCCAAGCGAAGAAAACCTGATATAAGTAAAGCTAAAAAGATATTAAACTGGCAGCCAAGAGTTTCCCTGGAAGAGGGTTTAAAGAAAACAATAGAGTTTTTTACCCTGTTAAATTGTTCGCCGAAGGCGAACACCTCACAAAGCGAGGATTTAACAGGGTAAATATGAAACCCCTATACGCCTTATTTATTTCTATAAGTTTAGCAATAGTCGGACAGATTTTGATGAAGTCAGCAATGCTGAAGATAGGTGAGATACACCTGCGCTGGGATAATCTCTTGGCAATGCTCTGGAAGATCTTCAGCCATTCCACCGTTCTCTTGGGGTTATTATTTTTTGGAGCAAGCGCCTTTTTATGGTTAGTCGCCCTGAGTAAAATCAAGCTTTCTCTGGCCTATCCGATGGTAGCAATTACCTATGTAGCTATTCCTGTTTTATCTTATTTTATATTTAAAGAATCTTTAAATCCCGCAAAGATAGTTGCCCTTGCTATTATAATTTTGGGAGTTATTCTGCTGGCGAGATTTTCTTAAAGAGGTCTCTGAGAAATCCAGAGACCTCTGATTACAGCGATTTTAGAAACGATTACACCAATTTACTAATGCCGAGTGAAACGAGGTATATCTTATGAAAGGAATAATTTTAGCCGGTGGTAAAGCGTCAAGGTTATATCCAATTACAAGAGGGGTCTGTAAGCAGATGCTTCCTCTCTACGATAAGCCGATGATTTATTATCCCTTATCGACGCTGATGCTTGCCGGGATAAGGAATATTTTGATTATTTCCACACCCAAGGATACCCCCAGATTTAAAGATTTATTAGGAGACGGCGCAGATTTAGGATTAAAACTTTCCTATGCTGTCCAACAAAGGCCCAGGGGTATAGCCGAGTCTTTTATAATCGGCGAAGATTTTATTGGGAAGGATAATATATCTCTGATTTTAGGTGATAATATCTTTTTCGGTCATAATCTTGTTGATTTTTTAAAAAAGGCAGTTGCTCTTCGGGAAGGGGCGATAATTCTTGGCTATTATGTAAAAGACCCTGAACGATACGGTGTTATTGAATTTGATGAGGATGGGAATGCCTTATCTATAGAGGAAAAACCGCAAAATCCCCGCTCAAATTATGCCGTGTGCGGGCTCTATTTTTATGACAATAATGTAATTGATATTGCAAAGGGTATCAAACCTTCTTCAAGAGGGGAACTGGAAATCACCAGCGTTAATAATGAATACATCAGAAGGGAGAAATTAAGGGTCGAATTACTCGGGCGGGGTTATGCCTGGCTGGACACGGGGACCTATGATTCTTTAATGGACGCCTCACTTTTTATTAAAACCATAGAAGAGCGGCAGGGGCTAAAGATAGGATGCATTGAAGAGGTTGCCTATAGAATGGGCTATATTGATGCCGAGCAGTTGGAAAAATTAGCAGAGAGAATAGATACTAATTACGGTAGGTACTTGATGAATATTCTTAAGGAAAAAGAGAGGAGAGAATAGGGGTGTCTTTTACCTTTAAAAGATTAGAGATTCCCGATGTAATCTTGATTGAACCTCGGGTCCTTGAGGATGAACGCGGATTTTTTATGGAGACCTATAAATGGACAGATTTTACCAAATTCGGGATAAAGGAGCGATTTATTCAGGATAATCACTCCAAGTCCGTGGCAAAAGGCGTATTGAGAGGATTACATTTTCAGAAAGAACCGATGGGACAGGCAAAATTAGTGAGAGTAATCGCCGGGAGTGTCTTTGATGTGGCAGTGGATATACGAAGAGATTCACCGACTTATGGGAAATGGATTTCCGTAGTGCTTTCCGCCAAGAATAAGAAGATGTTATATATCCCTGAGGGATTTGCTCACGGATTTTGTACGCTGGAGAAAGATAGTGAAGTTATTTATAAATGTAGTAATATCTACTCTCCAGAGCACGAAAGAGGCATAATCTGGAACGATAAGGATATTAATATCCAGTGGCCAATAGAGAACCCTATTCTTTCTGAAAAGGATTCTAAACTCCCTCTGTTGGATAAGATAGATTCGCCCTGTTAAAATCCCAATTTATTGGATTGCCCCGGAAAGGTACAATTTTGGGGCAACTTCTCTATCTATAAATAGGAACAACTTCTTTATCGTTCTTATTTCTAACAATGATTTTATTAACGGGCACAAGCGGTCAGTTAGCAAAAGAATTTCAGCGGATTTTGCCCGAGAGAGGTTTGGAATTTTCGGCACCTTTAGAAGAAAAATTAGACATAAGCAATTTTGAACAAGTAAAATGTGCTATTGAAGAGATAAAGCCAGATGTTATCATAAATTGCGCCGCTTACAATTTAGTAGATGAAGCCGAAGAAGAACCGTCTTTGGCATTTAAGGTCAATAGCGATGCAGTTGAAAACTTAGCCGTTTTATGTAGAAGGTTCAACATCTTCCTTGTCCACTTCAGCACCGATTATGTTTTCGATGGCAGAAAGAAAGAATTTTATATAGAAGAGGATTTAGTCAATCCTGTAAATAAATATGGCGAGAGTAAACTAAAGGGAGAAGAGTTAATAAAAAAGCATCTGAATAACTTTCTGATTTTAAGATTAAGCTGGGTGATAGGAGAGGGAAGAAGGAATTTTCTCTATAAACTATTCAACTGGACTAAACAAAAACGCATTTTAAAAATTAGCTGCGATGAAGTTTCAGTTCCTACATATGTAGAGGATGTCGTCCATACAACCCTTTTATCTTTAAAAAAAGGATTAAAGGGACTCTATCATTTAACAAATAGCGGCTACTGTTCAAGATACGAACTCGCAAAATATTTTGTTAAAAAAATGGGCTTAGATAATATCCTTCTCCCTGTGCCAGCGAGTTCATTTATCCTTACGGGCACAGGTAAGGCCATGGCAAAGAGACCCTTATTTTCGGCTATGTCAAATGGCAAAATTTCAAAGGAGTTGAATATTTCCATTCCTGAATGGGAGGACGGTGTAGACAGATTTATTATCCGAATCTACAAATAAAAAATAGGAAAAGAGAATGAGAATTTTAGTTACTGGGGGGGCAGGGTTTATCGGCAGCGAATTTGTCCGACAGATTATTCCGGAGGGCTATAAACCCATAGTTGTCGACAAATTGACCTATGCCGGGGATTTGAAAAGGCTGAAGGAAGTTAGAGGAAAGTATAAATTTTATAAAGCAGATATTTGCAACAAGAAAAAAATAGAAGAGATATTTGCCAGAGAAAAACCTCAGATTATAGTCAATTTCGCCGCCGAGACTCATGTTGATAGAAGTATTATCAATGCCACACCTTTTATAGAAACCAACATTAAGGGAACTCAGGTTTTATTAGACGCTTCAGAAAAATATAAAATTAAAAAATTTATTCACATCTCGACAGACGAGACCTATGGAGAAATAAAAAAAGGGAGGTTTTCTGAAGATTCCCCTTTATCTCCTAACAGCCCTTATGCTGCTTCAAAAGCCGCTGCCGATTTACTTATAAAGGCATATATCCGAACCTATAAGTTTCCGGCAATGATAATTAGGCCCTGTAATAATTATGGGCCTTGGCAATATCCTGAGAAATTTATTCCCGTAGTGATTTGTAAAGCATTGCAAAACAAAAAAATCCCGGTGTACGCTCAAGGATTGAATAAAAGAGAGTGGTTATATGTTGCTGACTGCGTAGCCGCAATAGCATTAATTCTCGAAAAAGGTAAAATAGGAGAAATTTATAATGTTGGTTCTGGCGTTGAAAAGAGAAATATTGATGTGGCAAGGAGCATTCTTAGGATGCTCGGCAAATCTGAGAATTTAATTCAATTTGTGAAGGACCGTCCTGGCCATGATTTCAGGTACGCCCTTGATTCGCCGAAGATTCAGAAACTTGGCTGGAAACCAAAAGTTGATTTCTATGAGGGCTTAAGAAAGACAGTGAAGTGGTTTACCTCGAATTCTCCAAGAGGGTTCAGAGAAAAGAGATGAATAATTCTTTAAAAGGCAAAAGGGTTTTAGTGACTGGTGGCTGTGGTTTTATTGGTTCGCATATTGTAGATAAGTTAGTAGAACTCGGTTCAAATGTTATAATTTTAGATGACCTTTCTACCGGCAATCTGGATAACATAAAGCACCATAGGAATAAAGTGGAGTTCGTCAAGGGGGATATAAGAGACGAGGCCCTTCTTGATAAAATCTTAAACGGCGTTGAGTTAATCTCTCATCAAGCCGCTCTGCGGAGTGTGCCTAAATCCGTGGGCAGACCCTTTGACTATCACGATGTAAATGTAAGGGGTACCCTAAACCTATATCTAAAGGCAAAAGAGAGAGGTATAAAACGCATTGTCTATGCCTCCAGTAGTTCAGTTTATGGAGAAAGGTTTGATTTTCCCGAGAAAGAAACCGATTCTCCTAAACCTCTATCTCCCTATGCGGCAACAAAACTCTTTGGTGAATACTACGGCTATATCTTTACTAAATTATATGGATTAGAGGTTGTTTGTTTGAGATACTTCAATGTCTTTGGGCCGCGGCAGTCCCTGGAGAATAAATATGCCCTCGTTGTTCCTAAATTTATTACATCTCTATTAAACGATGAGAATCCGTCTATCTATGGCGATGGCAATCAAGAGAGAGATTTTGTCTATATTGAGGATGTAGTAGAGGCAAATATTCTGGCTCTGACAAAAGAAGGCATAGAAGGAGAGGTCTTTAACATTGCAAGTAGCAAGCCTCAATCGGTTAATAATCTCTTAAAGATATTACAGGAGATTACCGCTAAGGATATAGACCCTGTTTATTTAGACCCAAGGCCGGGAGATGTCCGAAAGACTCAGGGTGATATAGATAGAGCAAAGAAACTATTGGGCTGGCACGCAAAGACGGATTTTCGCCAGGGATTAAAAAAGACAGTGGAGTGGTTTTCTGATAGCAAAATTTAATTTATATTGCTGAAGGTTTGCAAGCACGCTTTTTAAGTGCTCCTTTGAGTGGTTGATTCTGAGGGCGCAAGACCTTATTGGCTAAGGGGGGTAAAAAATGATTCCTGAATCAGAGATTAAAAAATTGTCTATCAAGACCAATTCCAGAATTGTTTTATTGGTAATAGATGGATTGGGGGGGTTACCTTATACCGACGGAAAAACAGAGTTAGAAGCCGCCCGTATCCCTAATTTGGATAACCTTGTTCGAAGAGGGATCTCGGGGGCAACTATTCCAGTTTCTTATGGAATTACTCCCGGAAGCGGTCCGGCCCATCTTTCTTTATTCGGTTATGACCCTCTGAGATACGAGATTGGACGCGGGGTTTTGGAGGCGTTGGGTATTGGTTTAGAACTGAGCGATAAAGACCTTGCCGCCCGCGGGAATTTTGCCACAATGGATAAAGAGGGAGTAATCATTGACCGTCGGGCAGGCAGGATTTCCGATGAAGAGAACAAAAGGATTTGCAAACTTTTACAAAAAAAAATAGTAAAAATAGAGGATACCGAAGTTTTAATCAAACCGGGCAAAGAACACCGTTTTGTAATTCTCTTTCGCGGTGAGAGTCTCGAAGAGATTAACGACACCGACCCCCAAGAGGTAGGTAAGAGAGCAAGGAAAGCAGAGGTTGAGAGACCTGGCCAAGAGAAATCTGCACGGATAGTGAACGAATTTGTCCGTTTAAGCAATGAGGTTTTAAAAAATGAACCCAGAGCAAATACTGTTTTATTAAGAGGAATTTGCAAATGCCCGCCAATTCCTTCGATGAGTGAGCTCTTTAAATTGAAACCGGCGGCTATTGCTACTTATCCGATGTATCGTGGTCTGGCAAGGTTGGTGGGAATGGAGGTTTTGGATAGTGGGTTAACCATAGAAGATGAGTTTAGAACCTTGAAAAAAAACTTTTCCGAGTATGATTTCTTTTACCTCCACATCAAAAAGACAGATAGCTACGGTGAAGATGGAAACAGAGAGAATAAAATAAAGATAATTGAAGAGGTAGATAGTTTTATTCCCCGGGTATTGGATTTAGCCCCCGATGTTTTGGTAATTACTGGCGACCATTCTACTCCTGCTCTCTTAAAAGGGCACTCCTGGCATCCCAATCCCTTTCTGCTCTATTCTAAATTTACCCGTGTTGATGGATTAAAAAGGTTCAGTGAAAGAGAATGCGTTAAAGGTGGCTTAGGTATATTTTCGGCCACGGAAGCAATGCCCCTGATGCTCGCTAATGCTTTGAAGCTCAAGAAGTGGGGGGCGTAGGGTGAAATTCCAAATCCCAAGCACCAAATAACAAATAAATCTCAAGCACCAAATCCCAATGACCGAAACAGAGACAAATGGATAATTATGATTTAGAAGAGCGAACTTATCAGTTTGCTAAAGAAGTTGCTTTATTTGTAAAGAAACTGCCAAAGACAATTGCAAATATAGAATATGCAAGACAAGTAATAAAATCCTCAGGTTCGACAGGAGGAAATTATATTGAAGCTAATGAATCCTTGAGCAAAAAAGGATTTTGTAATGAGAATTAAAATTTGCCGCAAGGAAGCAAAAGAATCTGCTTATTGGTTAAGATTACTTGTAGATACAAATTCAGAGGATTTCAGACAAGAAGGTTTGTCCCTCAAGAAAGAGGCTACAGAATTAAAGAAAATTTTCTCC
>JAGGUG010000120.1 GCA_021158625.1 Candidatus Omnitrophota bacterium
GGATAAATTAACTATAGAGACCGATTCTGATAATCAGCTTCGTCTGGCTTATGATAGCGCAAATTATACTACTTTCTTAATTGATTCCAATGGAGATTTAACTATTACCCCAAGTGGAGGGGATGTAACTATTAGTGGTAATCTTATTGCCGATAGTTTTACAGGTCCGAGCGGTCAATCAATAACTATCACAATGTCTCAAGATGGCACTGATTGTCTCACTTCATCTGATGGCTCAGAAGTTGGGGTTTCAGTCTCTTGCGCCCAGACATCTGATAAGTCCCACGGTTGGGTGCAGACAAATAGATTTCAATATTACACTGGTTATAGCGGTTATTCTGGACAAGGTTATTGTGGTGGGAGAACAAATACTTGGTGTGATTCGGGGGTTGATGCTACTCCTGATGCAGATGATTCACCTTCTTCCTGGAACCAAGCCCAAACCGCTTCTTTAACTCTAACTGCTTCTACAGTTAAAGGCGCTGTCAAATATACTTGGACAATGTATGCTGACTGGAATGGAAATGGAAGTTTTGATGGATATTATAATGAAAGCAATGGCGGCACTTGTCCTTCAGACCACAATGGCGGTTGTTTCTTAGAAGAAATGTGGCCCAGAAGTCAGTGGACAGAGGACAAAAATGGAGATACTGATGGGATTGTTGGCAGTGGTGACCAAACTTGGATGGGGATTGACTTGAACAATACTTATAACGGAGGAGCCGACCCAGACCCTTCAGATAGAATTGTTCACTTTAATATGCCAACAGCGGCTTCTTCAACTTGCTCCACTTGTGGTAGAGTAGTGATTACAGTTAAAGCCCGCGACCCACACGGTAATGTTTTGGCTTCAGGTTCTTTAACTATTGATCCAAAAGGAGCACCTGATTTGTCAAATTATTCTTGGACAATTGGCGGCTGGTCAGATATCCGATATGGTGATAAAAGAGTTAATGCTTTAGGAATGACTTATACTGCTTTTCACTGGGTAAATCGGGGATTTAAGAATTCTACTAGTACTGATAATTATTCTTCAAGTTATGGTGTGTCTTATTATGATGCAGTGGCTTGGTGTAATTCTCATGGTGCCAGATTAATGACAATTGCTGAACTAAAGCAGGTTAGAGATGCTGGTCAAGGATGGCCTACTTCTTATGTTTGGTCGCTCTCCCTCCACCCTTCCTCCCCGCGCGATCGGCTGTTTCTCTACTCCTACGGCAGGGTCTTCAGCAACTATGCCTCCGCACGCTCTGGCGACATCGGCGTGCTCTGCGCCCAGTAGATTCCTTGAAAATTGGTCATTTGGATATTGGGGTGATTTGAGAATTTGGGTATCGCGAATTACGCAAATTGAAACGCGAATTACGCGGATTAAGATAACACGAATTACGCAAACTAGATATGGTAGAAGAAATATTATACAAAGAACTTTCTTATAAAGTAATTGGCGTAGCCATAGAAGTTCATAAAACATTGGGTCCTGGTTTTTTAGAAAGAATTTACCAAAAGGCTTTTGAAATCGAGTTAGAAATGCAAAAAATACCCTTTAAAGCGCAGAAAAGACCCTCCCCCACCTATATCCTCCCCTCCGACACAAGTCGGAGGGGAGGAGTAAGGAGGGGGTAGGGGATAATAATAATCAAACCGTTACAAATTGGTTAGCAATTATAAATTAGGAATTTTAATAAACTTTGGGGCAGCAAGTTTACAATACAAAAGAATTGCGGTTTCTAAAACGCGAACTTCCCAAAAATAAGCGCAATTCGCATCGTACACATTCGCGCAATTAGCGTTAATCAGCGCAATTAGCGTCAGAAAATTCGCGTAATTAGCGTTACTATGGCTCGCTATGAACATTTACCAATATTCCAAAAAGCTTATGACTTACAAATTAGAATTCAACGATATGTTGATAGAATGTCAAAACTTTATAGATATTCTCACGGAGAATACTTGATAAAGTTAGGATTAGATTTTCTATATCTGGTCGTTGAGGCAAATAGTGCCAGAAATAAATATCAATTTTTGGTAAAAGCTGACCGTCAGTTAGAGAAAATCCGGATTCATTGTCGTTTGCTTCGTGATTTAAAATCTTTTACCAATCATCAATATGAAGTTTTAGCAAGAGAGATAGATGAGATTGGAAAACAATTAGGTGGCTGGTTAAAAAAAGAAAGAACTTAGAACTCTTGCCCCGTAAGGAATTTTCAAGATTTTCAAGGATAAAAGGAAAATTCTTTTCGGGGCCAGAGTCTGGTCGGTCGCCCCAAAAGGGCTCCATCAGAGCGTGCCCTAAGGAATCTACAATCTCCTCTACCCCCACCACTTTTATGTTTTATGTATAAAAGTAGGGGTAATGATAGTCAGGGGAATGGGTTTTAAATCATTAAAACCGGATTCCCCGGAGAGAAAGAAGAAGAGACATCATTGCTCTTCTTAAAAAGATTAAATGAGGAGAAAAGGTGCCTGTCGTTGTTTGGTCGCTCTCCCTCCACCCGAACAACCCGCGCAATCGGCTGATTCTCAACTCCGACGGCAGGGTCAACAACAACAATGCCTCCAAACGCAATGGCAACATCGGCGTGCTCTGCGCCCAGTAGATTCCTGAATTTTTCCTATTCAATACTTTTTAACTTAAAATAACGAAAATCGTCTTGGGGTTCAAGAAAAGAATGAAAGGGCTTCATATGTTCTTTGAAAAGATGTTTTCTTAGATTATAGCTGTTGGCGTGTTTGGCATAGGCGTACCAGGCATTGATTGATTCGCAGATATATTTTTCAGTTATTTTTCCTTCTTGGTAAAGCTTGGTAAGTTTTATTAGCCGATATTTAAACCGCCGGACATTGCTGTGGCGAACATAAATGATTATTTTTCGAGATTGTTGAGAAATTTTGAAGTAATAACCAAGAAAATCAATCCCATAAGAGAGAGGTAAAATCTTAGTTTTTCTTGGATGCAAAGATTGTTTAAGTTTCTTTTTTAGAAATCCGTCAATTCTTTTAGCGAAAAACTTGAGTTTTTTCCGAGAAGTATCTATAATAATAAAGTCATCAACATAGCGAAGATAAAATTTTGCCCGCAGTTTTTCTTTGATAAAGTGGTCAAGTTTATCCAGATAGATATTAGCGAAAAGTTGAGAAGTTAAGTTGCCGATAGGCATCCCTTTGCCAGAAGGTTGTAAAAGAAGAGATTTTTGAAAGGTTGGGTCCTTTGGCGATGGTTTAAATTTTTCCAAACCAGTTGCCCGATTTTCAATAATAGTTTTAATGATAACGAGGATTTCTTCATCTTTCACCATTTCTTTGACAATTTCAAAAAGGATTTGGTGATCAACTGTTGGAAAGTAGGATTTGACATCGCCCTTCAAATAAAAAGCAGGTTGAGTATAATTTTTAGTAATCTTGCGGATGAATTGCTGGAGACGATTTATTGCTTTATGTGTTCCTTTGTTTTTGCGATTAGCATAGGAATCGTAAATAAATCGTTTTTCAAAAAGAGGGTTGATTTGAGAGTGGACGAGATGGTGAACAACTCTGTCTCGGAAGGTAGCAGCAATGATTTCTCTTGGTTTTGGTTCAAGGACAATGAAGCGATGAACTTTTCTTGGTTGCCATTTTCTTGAATTGAGTTCTTTTTCAAGATTAAACAAGTTTTGTTCAAGGTTGAATTCAAAAAGCCCGGTTTCTTCTTTAAATCGTTTGCCCTTGCGACATTTTTGAAATGCCTTTAGCAAATTCTGAAATGAAAACACTGAAAGTTTTTTCATATTGCCCATCTCCCTTTTTCTTTCCTTGCCAACATAAGTTAAGAGGAGAGGATTAATGAGGAGAACTTCCTTTTTCTCCTCCCCCTCTTTTGGGAGGGGGAAGTGAGAAGGGGGAAGCACCTTTCATTTCCTCCTCTTCTCTTTGGGAGGGAGGAGTGAGAAGGGGAGGCACCTTTCATTTCCTCTCCCTCCCTTTGGGAGGGGGAGGATTAAGGAGGGGGAGGGAAAGAGAACTATGAAGAGGTAAATCAGTACAAAATTATAGTTCGACAAGCTCACTATATTAAATTATCACAAAAATATGTCTATGCAAAAATTAAAAAAATTCATCAAATATAATAACCTTTTCGTTATTATTTTAGGTCTCTGCTTAATAACTGTTTTGCCATTGAAAATAGATATTCCCTGGGTTTCAGCCGCTGTCAGAACTGGATTGGGCAAAGCCATTGTTTTAATTGTGCCAGAAGATATGTCAGTAGAAGAGTTTTTAGCCAGTTTGGGCTTGTCTGATAGCGGAAGTTTTAATAGACCAAAAGCAAGTTCTAAAATTATTCTTCCAGAACAGAGAAATACTGCTCCAGAAGATGTCGTTTTGTGGCTAAAAGATGAAGATGGAGATGGGATTTTAGAGACGAAGGATTTTTCTCGCTATGTTCAAGAAGTTAAAGAAAACGAAAATGGAGAATTTTTAGAAATAACTAATAATGCTATGTTTTTCCCTGTATCTTATATTAGTATTGAGATTTGGTTAAAAGAAGCACCTTCAGGAATTTTGTTAAAAGCCGGTGAAAGTTATCAAATTGAAAAGCAAGGCTCAAGTTTATATTTCAAGTTAAATAACAAAAATGTAGGAAGTTTAGCAGTCCCTTCTGATGCTAAAGTTCATCAGGTTGTTTTAAGTTTTGATGGAATAAATGTGCATTTAGGATTAGACGGGAAAGAAAAACGACAGTTTACTCCTACTTTTGCCACCTTATCTCAGAGTGCTGAGAATCTTCTGGTTAATTCTCGTTTAGAATCATTAAGGATTTTTACTCAGCCGATGGGTGAGGAAAGATTTCGCAGTATCTATAATGAGTTGGCTTCCAATTTTGGTAGAGAGAGTTTAACAGAAGAGAAAGAAGAGGTATGTTTACCGAATTGGGTTTGTAGCGATTGGATGCCTGATCCTTCTGCTGTGCTTTTTGGTCAACAATTTATTCAAACCAGAACCTGTACTGACCAAAATCACTGCGGTACTTCTGATAATAAACCATCAGAAGAACAAATAGCAATTGGTACTTATCAGCCACCGGTAGAAGAGGCTACAAGTACAGAGATTGCAGGCGCCAGTGGCGGAAGTGATAACAGTGGAGAAGCCACATCTACTTTGAGTTCAATGTTTTGCTATGATGCTGACAAAGATGGTTTTGGCAACCCTGGCGGTCCTTGCTTAACAGCAACTGAAAAGCCGCTTGGCTATGCAGACAATGATGACGATTGCAATGATAATGATAAAGATATTCATCCTGGCGCTTCAGAGATTTGTGATGATGGAATAGATAATGATTGTGATGGCAAAATAGATAGCCAAGATGAAGATTGCAAAGAAATTATATCCTCAAATCCAGAAGTTACTTTAACTGCAAGCAATTTAACCGCGGCAACAGGAACAGAAATTACATTTACTGCCAATATTTCTAATTTTGCCACTACCAGTTTGACTTTCAATTGGGATTTTGGCGATGGAGTAAGTGAGAGTTCAGAAACAAATTCTATTTCCCATTCTTATAATGCTACTGGCACCTACAATGTTTCAGTAACTGTCACTGGTGGCGACCAGCAAGCCAGCGCTTCAACTATAGTTGAAATTATCCAAACTCAGCCAATTGAAACTTGTGATAGTCAGCACTTAAATTTGTGCGGCAATGAGACAGATTGCGCGACAGCCGGCGGGTATTGGTATAATGATAAGTGTAATTCTGAACCCCAAGTGGTCTGTGATGGAAAACATTTAAATCTATGCGAAAATGAGGCAGATTGTTTAGGAGCTAATGGTTATTGGTATAATGATTCTTGTCATTCAGACCCTCAAGTGACTTGCAGTATTAGTCATTTAGATTTATGCGATAGTCAAGAAAAATGCGAGGCAATTGGTTTGTATTGGTATGACAATTCTTGCCATTTAGAGGAAAAAGGCGACCATCTTTCTGATAATGGCACTAATTTAGATAGCAATTCTTCTTCAACGCAAGAATAATACTTTTTATTATTTATTAACGAGTTAACGGTTATATGCAAAATGAAAATTGATACTCCTTATCATCTTGCATATTATGAATGAATCTCCTTAATACTCCTCTCCTACATAAGTCGGAGGGGAGGATTAAGGTGGGGGAGAGGAAAGCTTCCTTTTAATCTCCCCCCTCCCAGAGGGAGGGGGGGAGCGAGAGGGGGGAGGGAATCTTTGTTCCCCATCCCCCCTCTTTGTCTCCCCCCTTCCCAGAGGGAAGGGGGGAGATACCTTGTATATATCC
>JAGGUG010000051.1 GCA_021158625.1 Candidatus Omnitrophota bacterium
CTCTTAATCTCCTTAGATTTTCTAAATTTCTCCAAAGCCGCTCTTCGGCGTGCTCGCGCACAGAACAGCCATTAACCAAAATTACATCCGCTTCCTCGGCCTCTTCTGTAAATAAATAACCTCTTTGGAGAAGATTGGTTTTGATTACCTCGGAGTCGTATTCATTCATCTGACAGCCGAAAGCTCGGATGTAGACTTTCCGGGACATATTTGTGCAAGTTTTTGATTCTGTTGACATTGTGATTTTTCTTTGACCTCCAAAAATAAAGAATTGCACGGTTCAAAAAGAGAAAAGGAAATTCTTTTTTGGGGCGACGCGCCGCCAGTTGGCGGGACGATTTTGCCTGTGCCCGTAAGGGGAATGTTTTTAAAAAAGCAGATTTAATATAAGTTTTTTAGTCTCTTTGCCCATCACTTTCTTGTTCGGATCGTAGCCTTCTAAAAACTCTTCTATCCTGTCTAAATAGTCCTTTGACCGTTCTTTTTCAATCTCTCTAACCTCTGCAGAGCAATGAGTTTCTTCAGCTCTTCTTCCTCCCGTCTTAGACTTTCGTTCTTTTGTTTATAAAGTTCCTCACTCAGTAAATTTTCCAAATAGGCATCGGTCAATTTTGATTGCTTTTTAAGGTTAGTTTCAAGCCTATTTTGGACCTTCTGAAGGTCTATTTTTGCTTTCTCAGTAAAAACAGGAAAATTTGCCGGAGTCACGTTCGTCCATCGGCTCCTTTTTAGCTTATCATTTTTAAGGAGAGTTTCTAAAATCTCTGCTACTTGTGATTCTATTTCAAGTGCTTTGACACTCTTGTTTTTACACTTGAGAAAGCTTCTATATGGGCCGGTACAACGATACCACCTCTTTTTAACTCCTGTCCAGTGATTAGAAATAGATGATATGCCTAAGTATTTATGATTACATTTTGCACAAAAAAGAATCCCTGAAAGCGGATAGTCATTTGCCTTCTTTTTCCTTTCTATCTTTTTCTCTTTTAGTTTCTCTTGCACTGCCTCAAAATCTTCTTCTGAAATTATAGACTGATGCTTGCCTTGTGAAATTATAACTTTTTCAGGTGGATTCTTAATATATCTATAACTCTTCTTTGTCTTCTGTGTCCTATCATAATGACACTTATTCCAAACAAGTTTACCAGTATAGATTCTATTCTTTAGAATATCACCTATTAGCTTTGTGCTAAAGATATTACCTTTTCTATTTCTGTATCCTTTCTTGGTAAGATATTCAGTAATACTACGAATACTTTTATCGTAAAGAAACATAGTATAGATGAGCCTGACGACTTTCGCCTCTTTCTCATCTACTTCTAACAACTTTTTCTCTTTGTTGTATCTGTATCCATACGGAGAATATCTTGCGCCTTGCCAATTACCCTCCTGAACACCCTTGACCATACCCGGGAATACTCTCTCTGCAATTCTATTCCTCTCAAATTCAGCAAAACTACCTAACTGTTGAAACATTAACTTTCCGGCAGAAGTAGTAGTATCAAATGGTTCAGTAGCAGATTTAAAACCAACGCCATAGGAAGATAAATCATCTACAAGATTAAGCATATCTTTTAAGTTCCTACTAAACCTATCTATCTTATAAACCAAAACTAAATCAAATTCTTTATTCTTTGCATCTTTTAGTAAGATTTTTAAAGCCGGTCTATCTTTGGTATAACCACTTATGCCATCATCACAGTAAATTTTGAAAATATCGTATCCTTCACGCCTAGCAAAGGACTCAAGATATTCTCTCTGGACTTCAAGGGAATACTCCTCTTTAGCTTGATCTTCCGTGGAAACTCTAATATAAATAGCAATCTTTTTTATCATTTTTTTCTTCTCTTTAAATCTTCTTGTGCTAATTTATTGATACGATGAAAAATATATACATCGCATAAAATCTTCATAGCACCACATTCAGTTAATGTTATTGCCCTTTTAGTTTTTCTGGATTTCATTAATTCTTCTCCTATTTCTATATATTCCCTAAATCCAGTAGTATCTTTAAGTATATTCTTAAAAACTCTATCAAACGAATCAACAAAAGCATCGCCTTCTTTATAATCTTTGTAAAATATCATTGCATGAAATAACGCATGGTAAAAATCTAAATAAATTTCTTTCTCAAAGGGCGTGTGAATATCATTTTTACCAAAAAAAGAAAGGCCAGTAACATAGTCATTTAAAAATCTAACATTTCCTCTTGGTAAAAATCTATAACACATGGCAGTATTAACTAAGTCAGAAGCAGATAATACATTATCTCCCCAATTAAGTTCTAGTTTAGGTCTCCTTTCAACAACAACTTCCGAATTTGATTCTACATCAACTATCTTTTCATAGAATTTTGCCACATCTTGGGGTAAATACCACCAAAAGTAACCTCTGGATGCTATACTCAAAGAAACTGCCAACCTCCGTGCCTCACCCCATGAGGCATACCATAATGACTGTAGTGGTACTCCTCGAGGCAAAATCATTTCAACAATTAATTCTGATTTTCTTGGAATTTTTTTTCCTATATTTAAACGTATAAAATCTGTTCTAGAATTCCAATCATTCAAATGTTTATTCCTCAGCGAGTGAGACATTGTTTTAAGTCTAAATTTTACTCTCCATTTCTTATTTCGTTTTTCAATTTCAGATGGCTCAGCTAATGATAACTCTCTTTGAAGTAATTCCTTGCTTTCTTTCTCGGCCTTATCGAATTGTGCATGCATCCATCGAACCCATTTTACCGCATCACCATTAAATTCTTTAAGTTTATCTATAGATTTCTTTCCGAAAATCAATTTCTTCTTCTCCGGATCCTCCGCAGAACTCGCAAACCAGATAAAATCATCTTTTGTCTGTTGATCAGGCTCTTTGATATCAGAATATTCTTCCATTTTAATTCTTGCTTCTGCAATAGAAATTAGATTTTTAGTCTCCTTAGGAGATACTAATTTATTTGGTTCATCAACATCTTGGAATGGATCGACATATAACCCGCTTAGTCGAATAAAATGTATTTTATTTGAAAGATCAATAAAGGAATCAATTTGTTCTTTTGACATATCTTTTTTACCAAATGTAGGCCCCCATAATGCCCAAAATAACTTTTTAGGGTGGTCTTCTCCAGCTTGTTTTAATAACTTAACTCCCTTCTGGCTATTTATAGACACATGGCCGACAACTAACATTACAGATTTACCAATCTCCTCCAGTGCAAGAGCAGCTAAATGATAGGCAATATTATGAAGGCCTTTATCTAGCAAAAGCTTACTACCATTTAATAAATCTTTTGCATGAGATATACATTGTAATCTTTTCTCTTTTATCTTTTTAAATTCCATTGGACACCATTTATAAAATGTCGAGAATAATTTCTAGAGCTCTCCTTTAAAAATCCTAGATTATTTGAACCCTATTCTCCGCTCAAGAATATATACATATACATTGATACCTTCTTGTTGACTAGATAACTGCAAATGTCCTTTTTCTATTTTTTCTGCCCATTTAAAATCTTTGCAGGTAATTTTAGGTTCTCTTTCCAGAGAATCTTTGCTCAAAAGCTCTTCAATCCTTACTAACCCCCATCTTTTAAACAGCTCTTCTTTTTCCTGTAGTATTCTTTTGCGGTTATGGCTCATATTTTGATCTCCTGGGATGTGAAAATAATCATCTACGAATTCCATTGAGAAAACTGGTCTTATAGATCGAGTTTTACCATCTGGAGAAGTAACTTCAAAGCGAGTCATTACACCCCAAGGTTCTCCTCGTTCTATGCAATCCACAAATACTATTTTCCATGCTCGCGATAATTCTTTGTTTTCAAAAGGCATATTTACCTCCTGAAGGGGAAGCAGTTACAAAGTAACCACGGGTGGGCGGGGGTTTTCCTTTTCCTCTGCTTTTTAGTCATAACTGGGGAGTTATGACAGTCCCGACGTTACGTCGGGACAAAAACATCAAAATCGCCCGAAAAGATATTTTTTCTTTTTTGAAGCCCAAAATTCAAAAAACCTGTTAAAAATCAAGGAGTTAAAGAAGATTTATGCCTAAAGTCTATATTAAAACCTTCGGCTGACCTTCTATATAGGTTTTACAATATATAAAATCTTCCTTGTTTTTCTCTTTGATAATACCCTTCCTCCCTGTTAAAAACTTCGTTTCTAACGGGGCAAGCGTCCACCCTTCGAGAGTCCTGCTGGAGTTTACCCCGTAGTAAGCAAAGCTTTGCTACGGGCTCGGGTTTTGTGTTTCGCACATTTTTCTCTTAATAAGGAAAAATATTTTTAAATCTCGTCGGGCGGAAAAATTAAGTATTCTCCCTTGTTTCTATCAGGGGTGAAGGCAAGCGCACAAAGTCTGCTGTGTAAATCCGAAGGATTGAAACAGGACGACTGCGACTGCCGAAGCGAGAAATAAATATCGTCAATAAATTACATAAATAATCTCAAACACCAATATATACACTACCTTTCAGTGACTTTTGCATTCATCTTTAATAATCGCTATTTCAATTTCAAAAGCAATGGGATCAAGACCAAGATCTTCGCAAAGCTCCCTCCATTGAGACTCAGAAACAAACTCACTTCTTCGAAAAGTTTTCCTTATTATATTCACTCATAACACCTCCTGTGTTTAGTCCATCACTTCTATTTCTTTAAATGGAAGCAACTGTCGCCGTTGATACCCAACTGCCAAATTCTATTACTTCTTCCTCTAACCGTTTCAATGCACCAATTAAAGTAACTCCTTTGACTCCCCCGCCTTCAAATACTGCGTCGTATTTTTATTGTTCATATTCACCACTTAATTACATATAGAACTCAAGTAAAAATTTACTAAAAACTCCAGCACCTATCAAATCAAGTACAATCCATAATCTTTTATTAAAATGTATAGGAATTACCGGATTAAAAATCAGAGCGATTAATCCCATTATCCATACCCACCTAACCTTTTGTTTCTTATAAGAAAACCACCCCAGGAATACAGCTGTAGAGCAGACGACCAGTCGCAGTAACGTATAGTACCCATAGGGAAATGGAAAGCTTGCCAATAAAAGCAATACAATTGACGCAACGATAGGTGGTCTAATTGAAATATTTTTTCTCATATCTTTCTGTCTCTACAAAAACATCTCCATTCTATTTATCAAAGATAACATCATCTTCATCCCCGTTATCTTCTTCAACGGTCTCAGTTGAATTCTCAATTTCTTCAGGGCCCTCTTCAACGCTTTGGGTATCACTTTCAACATCAAGAACATCGCTTGCTTGATAAAATTCACCTGCCATTCTCTTTTCGGCTTGCGTTAATAGCCAGAGTCCGTAAAAACGCATACCGTATGCGAAAATTAGCCCCAAAATTATTGAAAATCCTGCTCCCCATTGCCCTTTAAAAAACAAGCCTATTGCTGCTATCGGGGCTACAAGTTGAAACATAAACATAAAAAATATTGCTATCCACCCTAAATAATAAAATATAGTCAGGAATGAAAACATAAATACGGATGCGCCGACTATGTACGAAAGAAAAATAGATATCCCCGCAAGATATTTATGAAGGCTTTTAAATAAAGACAATGGCAAAATAATTAGGAGAAATAACCCTATGGAAGCACCCGACAGTACGGAGATTATCGGGTAGAGGAATTCAGAAACCTTAAGGGTACCAAAAATGAAAATAAATGGAATTATAAGAAAACCTAAAAACATAAGAATGCCTAAAATACCTGTTCCAAAACCTTTAATTTTATCTTTTAAATTAAATTTGACCATATTACCTCCTATACTACGTTAAAAAAACCATGTTCTATTTCTAATGATTGGAATCAAGACTATTAAAAGCGGCATTACGATTAAGAATGTGATAATCTTGAATTTCCTGAATTTCGACTGTTTGTTCTTAACTGCTTCGATTCCTATAGCAAATAGTTTTAAAGAAACGGCAAGTAAAACAAAAGGTAGTAATATCGCTATTAAAACTCCTGCAAAGTGTCCTTTGCTAAAAAATTCTGACCAATTATGAACATCGGTAATTGATTTTGTCGCAGTGTAAAAAGCCAAAACAGATAGTTTACTCAAAAATCCAAGTATAGGACTATAGGCAATGGTCATGAGAAACCAAAACTTTTTTGACAAACCGTACAAAAAGAAATTAGTTCTATCCCTTTCATCTAAATAATCAAATTTAGCAGCAATTTTGACTCCAATGAAGGATCCAACTAATACGGCAGTTATTTGAAGTGCTAACATATATAGAAGCGAATCTGGCCACGCGCCTTCGGAGAACGAACCTTTAAAAATAAAAAAACCCACCACCAGTAAGGCAAGCCAATATTTCATTAAAAGGCCCATAAGCAGATATAGCCAAGTCTTCAACCCTTTAAACCAATAAGCGAATATTCCGACAAAAAACATGCTACAGATAAAATCAAAAATATAAATTAAGGAATCAATAAAATACCTCTGAAATCTTGAAATATATATTTCAAGATCCAAAACCCTTTCATAAAAATCTTTAATCACGTACCCAATGTATGTAAAATATGACGAGCTCAAATAAAGCAGGAATATTACAGCAAAACTGATTTGTCTGAAAGTGAAAAAAGATCTGTTCCTCTTAACTGCAGAAGTTTTGATCTCGGGCAATTGCGAACCACAAAACTTTGCTTTTACGCTAATATCTTTATTGCAATTAAAGCACTTTCGAAACTTCACCTAACATCTCCCATATATTACAAATTAATCTTCGAAGACCATGTCTTCTCCTAAGAATTACACCTCATTTCGAGCATAATCTTTCACCCCTATAAGCAATCCTGTATTGCCAAGTCCGAGAATATCTCCTTTTTTGAGTCAATCTTTCCATGTATTCGCTTATTGTTTACAAACCTTCCGCTTAATAGTTAATGATACCGCTAGCTCCGCACGATTTGTAATGTAAATTCTATTTTGGTCGAATATTTTCTTTTTGCTTATATTGGGAGAGTTGTGTATCGAAAAGCAATTTAAAGATCCATGTAACTTATATATTCTTAGTGAAACGACTTCTTTTTTGTCATGTTTGAACCTCTTTACTGATTTATCGGTCGGAGAAGTAATATTTAAACACTTATCTTCCAAATTATAACAATAAAGAACATTCGGGAATTTACCATATTTAGAATATTTATTGTAACTTTCAAATATGTTCCAATCTATCATGAGCTAAATCATAAAGGCTATATAATCTGTTTATATAATATATTTCTAGATAGGTTTTTTCAAGAATTTTATTCATCCATAGGGGAAAACTGGCTTTGAGCGCAGGCAGGCGAAAACACGAAGTGGTTGAGCCCCGAGCACAAAGACAGCTTGGGCGGTCGGGGGATGTTGGCGAGGTGTTTTGCTGAAAGCAAAACATACCCTGACGATGCCACCCTGCTTGAGGAGGGCTTTATTTTCCTTTCCGCCGACGCCATTAAAAGATTTTTCCTCTTATATAAAAATTTGTGCGAAGCACAAAGCCCGACGAAACCGGGTGCCTGAGGAAGAGTATTATAACCACGCTACGATTACAAGTAAACGCCTTGCAATAGTTGCCCGCCGGCCCAGGCGGGCAAATGAGCGAGCGGCCAAGCGAGCGGGGCAGTGAGCCGAGGCCCAAGCTGAGGCGAACGGTGCTACACCAACCACGCAGCCACGCCAAAGCGACCGTTCAGGGAGCGGCGGCGGGGCGGTGCATTGGACTATCGCAAGAAAAAACAAAGAAGATTTTATATATTGTAAAACCTGTATAGAAGGTTATCCGAAAGCTCGGATGTAGACTTTCCGGGACATATTTGTGCAAGTTTTTGATTCTGTTGACATTGTGATTTTTCTTTGACCTCCAAAAATAAAGAATTGCACGGTTCAAAAAGAGAAAAAGAAATTCTTTTTTGGGGCGACGCGCCGCCAGTTGGCGGGACGATTTTGCCTGTGCCCGTAAGGAGAATGTTTTTAAAAAAGCAGATTTAATATAAGTTTTTTAGTCTCTTTGCCCATCACTTTCTTGTTCGGATCGTAGCCTTCTAAAAACTCTTCTATCCTGTTAATATAATCCTTACCTTCGCGCTTAGCAAATGACTCAAGATACTCTCTCTGTACCCAAGGGAATACCCTTCTCTTGCTTGGTCTTCGGCGCTAACTCTTATCCAAACTCCAACCTTCATCCTAGTTTAGTCCTTTTTGGTATATTGCCAGCCCTGAAATGCTTTTCGAGCCAGCCATTTTTCACATCATCTCTGGAATCAAAATGCGAAACATAAGGTTTAATATCCAGCAAAGGAGTACTGTCTAATATATCAACTTCTGAAAAAGTAACTATATTTTTTTCGATTTTTTCTAGCTTAACAACAGAGATGCCGATATGATTCGGCCGGTGGGGGCTTCTTATGGCAAAGATACCGTGTTTTTCGTCTTCAAGGAAAGGCTTGCTTAAAAGTTCCTCTTTTTTAGACCTATCAAAATAGTAGATTAAGATAATATGCGAAAATCCCTCAACATCCTTAAGGCCACCTTGATACTCTGCAAATAACTCAGCTTGCCCAGTAACACCCTTCTCAAACTTGCCCTGAATAGGTATGCCTTTCGGCTCTTTATAAGATGTATGAATTATTCCTATCGGCTTTATCTTAATTTCTTTTTTTATGTTTTTCATTTTACTTCTTTGTATCACCTTGATAAAAAAGCATTTATTGCCATAAAAACAGCTGCGGCTAAAGTAGTATAGGCAAAAATTCTTTTAAGGTTATCGGGCTTAGTCTTTAATAAAACCTTCCCACTGTATGAGGCAAATTATATCTCTTGTTCTATGAGTTCAATTCGGCTAAACATATTATCTAACAAACTCAAGAAATATTTTATCCTGATTTTGAACTGGGTATTCTTCTGGGCAATATTATTTAAAGCCTGGTGAGAATTCTTAATCGCCTTTTTGCAAATAGCCAATTGTGCTACGGCATCACATAGTTCAATGTCATCTTCTTCGCCAAATCTATCGCGGGCGTATAAGCCGCATAAAGCCCGGTGCAGTTTTACAGGCAATAAGGTATGATACCAGGCAACGACCTCATAGTCACTGCGCAAATCTTGTGCCATACTCTCAACCTTAGGATAAAATGCCTCTTTTAAAAAATTGTGAATTGTGTGCATATAATTCTCGGCAGTCACCTGCAATGGGTGTTGCTGTAACTGTTCCTCCTTTTTCTTAATCTCCTCGTAATTATCATCCTCGTCATAATCGTTAAAGCTAAACTCGGGAAAATCAAAGTATCCCTCCTCTTGCCACTGCTCAGCATTCGACTTAAGCTCATCCAGTTTATTTTCCAAATCCTCTTTTAATATCTCCAAATCATCTTCGTCTCTTCCATGGGCAATATTCGTAATACGTCTCTCGAATTCTTCTAAATACAGCCGGCATCGTTTTTGCGTCTCTAAGGGGCACCTTTCACACCAGCGGTCGCAGAAATTATAGGGTGCCTCCTTCTCAAACTCTGCGTTTTTGCGAATTATTTCCTGTAGTCTCTTGCTCTTAGTCATCTCCACCTCCTGTTTCTTTAAAGAGCTCTTTTAAAGCAGGGGGCCGCCTCGAATAAGCACCTATACAGCCATCAGGGCAAACTCCACCCTTTCTAACGGGGTTTACTGCATTATATACTACCTTTAGATATTAATCAAGATTACTTTTCTTCTTAGGGGAAAGCAGGTTTGAAGAGAGAGCGGGAATCCGAAGGGTTGGAGTCCTAACACGAGGTTGTTTGGCGCGGTGGAAAAGATTTGCTCATTAAAATGTATATTTTACCTTGGAAAATATCTGGTCATTATTTCTAAACTCTCCATTCGGAGTGTCTATTCTCCCATAGAAATGGGCATACCCCAATTGAACCCAGAGATCATCCCTTAGTTCAAAATTGAACTTGGGAACAATTCTGCCTGAGTTATCATCTTGATAGACCAACAAAATATCTGGCTTTAATCTTCCGTGCATAAAATGGGTTTTTATTTTAAGGGTCAAATAAGTCTCTACTTTATCTTGAAGGCCGTAACTAGCATTATCAAGCAATTTGTAACCCTCTCTGGAATAATCATTCGTTATAAACTGCAAAAATTGTAAAGCAAAAAGCCATTTTGTAAAAAAGTACTTCTCCAGTGCTATCCCATAATTATACTTATCCGAAACCTCTGTTATCTTTCTGCTTCCAGAAACTCCGTAATAGGTTGGTTCATCGTGAACATAAGCAAATTCTCCTTTTAAAGTCAAGCCTTCTAAAACTCCAGGGTCAACAAAACTTCTATTAAAGGAAAGTCCCCAGAGTTGAATTCTCTTGTGCCTTCTTGCATAGTAGTAATCTCCTACAGGCACACTCCCTAAATACCCACTCACATTTTTTAAAGCATCAAGATAAAGATAATCAGAAGTAGAATATCCATAAAGCCAATTTAATGTATATTCCCAGTCTCCGGCAAACGCCCTCCATCTTAATCCGAATGTAGAGTTTTCAAACTTTTTGGCAGGTTTTAGCAAAGAAACATTCATACTTCCGCCGGCGGATTCTACTCTTCTTTTTACTTTAAAAAAATCATTTGTTGACTTGAATGCAAAAGGAGTGTTTTCTAAACCTACTCTTGTTGTCTCTGAATCAGGAATAAGTAAGAATTGTAAACTAGAGTCTAAAGAAGGAGAGTATTCTACCTTTGCCATCCAGAGAGGAATTCGCATATCCGCCAAATCAGGCAACCACCACCAGCTAAGATCCCAGGGCATAACTCTATCTAAAATGGGAAGATCCATCTGCCCCCAAACTACCTGTTGCTTTCCTAATCTCACATCTAATTCATCTGATATATAATCCAAATAACAATCTCTTAACCACTCTGTTCTTTGAGTGTTTCCCATAGATTCTTGATTTGGGTCAAATTCGTCTCTTATATCATAAGCGAAATCGTAAAAATAGCGCGGATGAAAGAAGAAATACCAATTATCAGAGAGTCTATATTGAGATTCTAAATCAACTGTGGTTTTAAGAGAAGACAGAAATTCATGGTTGCTATCGTTATTAACCTTGGACCAGATTTCGGTCTGGATATAGCCTGCCTGTTCTATATTTTGATTGACCTCTTCCGCAAAGCCAGATAAAGCAACTAAAACAACAACCAAAGGAACTGAAACAACAACTAAAAATTCTGCAATTCTTTTCATCTTCTTCCCCTCCTTTTAAAATTACCGCTCTCGCTTTCTTCCCTTAGAGAAAACCAGTGGTGTCACCTCAGGGCACACTCTACCATCTCGACCTCATTAATGTTTTAACAGTAAATAAACCTGAACTCAAATTCTGGTCATATCTTATATTATCCATTAAAATTACAGTGCTATGTTTGGATATAAGGTTGGTTACCTCCAAAGTAGTCTGCGTAGGATATTTCTTATCTCCTGCATCCAAAAGCTCCCACTTCCTAAAAATTGTTTTAAAAAGCCTTCCTTTTCGGTCATAATATTCTTCGTAAATATTCCCTCCGGTTTCTTTATCAACCCAGATTATCCTCTTTGCATAATACCAGTTTTTCTTCTTGGGCACAGCCTCGATGACAAAACAACTCCTTCCCTTAAAGAAATCCTTGCCAGTATATTTTGATTTATAACCAGCAAAAGACTTTTCTCCAATTAACCTATAAGTCTCATCTTCAAATTTTCTTGTTGAAACTTCCTCCACGGTAAAATCAGAGCCCATAAAAGCATCGTCATTCTGAGAAGGAGAAATTTTTCTTACCTTCTTTAAAGAAGGAACCCATAGCCATACATCCTGCTTTTTTTGAGGAGACTCATAACTCCAGACCAGAAGACTCAGTCCCTTCACCTCCGTAGGATAAGTAAAGGTAGTAATTTCCTTATAAGCAATACCATCTTTACCGGAAATCATCCTATATTTTATATATTTTCTTTTCCGGAAAAAATTAGGACTATCTATATAAATTACTTTCCCTTTTAGGGTTATATCCTTACAAAAGAGAGAATATTTGTTATGATATACTGTCTTCATAATCTCATCTGCATTCATTCCCTCTTTAAGGTTATATAATCTATGATACTCCAATGACTCAACCTCCGATGGCAGGATTAAAAAAAATAAACAAATAATCAAAAATATCCCCTTTTTCATTTTTCTACCTCCTTTTTTTAAACCTATCTTTTACCCTTCCAAACAAAAACTTGGGTTTTATCCCCCAGACCATAATTGGCAGAACAATAATACTTGTAAACATATTAAGTAAAAGAGCCATACATAAATTAAATCCCAGACTTGCCTGTAATAAGATATTAGAAAATACCCAAACAAGAACTCCTAATGATACAATAAATCCGCTGAAAAATACAGCCTTGCCAGAAGTGGTAAGAACCTTCTTAAGTATATTCTTATAAGAAGCCCGTTTATTTTTCATTTCCTCATACATCCTGGCAATAATATATATTCCATAATTAATCCCCAGCCCTTCACTCAAAGCAGCCAGAGGAAGCGTAGCCGTAGTAATACTTGTTCTTAGAAAACCAAATAAAGAAAATACAATCAGGTTGCTAAAGATTAAAGGCACAAGGAGTAGCCAACCGGCGACAAATGAACGGTAGGAAAAACTTACATAGAGAAAAATCAGAAGGGTAATAAATAAAACATTAGGTATAAGTATCTTTTTTATAATATCATTGACAGCGTAAAGTATTCCACTATCTCCTCCTGCATAAGAAAATTTCAAATCTTTAATATCTTTATGCTTCTCAATCCATTTCTTTGTATTGGCTACTATTAAATTGATAGTACTTGCCTTATGGTCCTTTAAATCTATTTTTATATTTGCCTTTCTATTATCTCTTGATATCAAATAATCAAAATCCCCGGGAAATCCTGATATACTATATAAAAACCAATACTCGGAAATAGTCCTGTCGGCTTCGGGAATCCTATAGTAATTTCTATCGCCGGCAAACATAAAAAAATTAAGGCTCTTTACTGCATTAACAATGGAATTTGCATACCCTGCCTGAGGCGTATTTTTTAAGAGATAATTTTGCAGGGAATCTATTGCCTTTAATTTATAGGATTTTAAAATACTATTCTTTGACTGGGCTAAGATGTAATAAGAATTTGTTCCTCCAAAATGGGAATTTATAAAACTCTCAGATATATTATAAGGACTTTTACGGCGAAGGTAACTTGAGCCCTCTCTACTGTCTCCAACGGTAATCCTCTTAATACCAAAAATAGAAATAATACTAAAGAATACAAAAATACTTAAAGTAATAGTTCTTGCTTTTTTGCTTATTGACAAGATACTTAGTTTTCCTAAAAATTTATCAACCCACAAATGTTGTTCTTCCCTCTTGATATCCAGAATTTTTGGTTTATGCATAAAAGAAAGCAGGGCAGGCGTAAACATAAAAGAAGTAAAAAAATTGGCTAAAATTCCCAAACCCGAAGCTAATGCCATACCTCTAATTGTAAAAATAGGAATAATTGTCAGAGACAAAAATCCCAAACCATCAGTGAGAACACAAGCCAATCCTGGCAAAAATAAATGCGTCATTGTATTTACAATTGCGTGTTTACTCTTCATCCCCGGAATTTTCATTTCTTCATAATATCTTTTCATTGTATGAACAGAATGACTGATGCCCAAGGAGAGAATAATAAAAGGAACCAAAATTGTTGAAGGGTCAAGCCTCAACCCAAGAAGTTTCATTGTCCCAATTCCCCATAAAGTTGCCATTGAGGAATCAAGAAGTGGCAAAATCACGCCCCTTTTGGAACGAAAAGTAAGGTAAAGGATTATAAAAATCACAACTATACTCATACCAAGAATTTTAAACATCTGAGGCAAATAAAAGTTAAGCCAGCCTTCTAAGATGGGTCGACCGGCAATATATATCTTAGTATAATCATCCTCATATTTCCTTTTCAAATCTCGAAGAATTTTAAATATATAGCGAGTAGAAACATCGGAATTAAAATCCACCTGAATAAGTGTGCTTTTTAAATCTGGAGAGACCATTCTTACATAAACATTGGGGTTTGCAATAACCTCCCTTTTGAATTTCTCCATATCTCTGACTGTCCGGGGAACCTCTCTCAAAAGCCTTTCTACAAAAAATCCTTCCTTGGTTACTCTAACATATTTTGTATGCCTGCTCGCCAAAGATGTAACTCTGGAAGGATTTACTCCATCTACTAAATATAAATCTTCAGTAATTGAAATGACTTTATTCAAGAAATCTTTATTAAATATATCCTTCTTCTTCGTCTCTATTGCAATAGAAACTTGATTGAGCCCTCCAAAAATTTCTGTAAGCTTATTCTGAACCTGGATAAAGTGATGTCTCTGGGGTAAGAAATCCTTTAGATTGGTTTCGACTTTTATATTCCTCACTACACTTAAGAAAAATAAACTAATTAATATAAAAATAAGAATGATATAAACCCTTAAATGAATAATCCCACGAGCAATCCTATATTTTAAGTCTTGGGTATCCATAGAAACTAACCTCATGATTTTCCAGAATTACTATATCTGAATTTTTTAAAAATTTCCTTTTTCCTTCAATATTTTTTTGTTGATTTTCCAGTCCGCGTCCTGGGCAATTCGTTTATAAATTCAAGGTAATGGGGAATTTTAAAATGGGCTAATCTCTCTTTCAAGAAAACCTTCAATTCTTTTTCCGATAACCCTTCTTTTTCTTTTGCTACAATAAACGCCTTGGGAACCTCTCCCCTCAATTTATCAGAAACACCTATCACCGCTACCTCTTTCACCTTAGGATGAGCATAGATCTTTTCCTCAATCTCTGTAGAAAAAACAACTTCCCCTCCAACCTTTATCATATCTTTCTTTCTTCCTACTATATAAAAAAACCCCTCTTCATCGAATTTAGCAATATCACCTGTCTTTAACCAGCCATCTTCAGTTAAAACCTCCCTGGTTAACTCCGGTTGTTTATAATAACCAACCATTACTCCTTCCCCCCGCACCCATAGTTCTCCTGCCTCATTTTCTTTTAATGTTCTTCCCCTTTCATCAACAATCTTTACCTCCATCCAGGGCACAAATCTGCCTATGCTTTCTATCTTTCTGCTATCTAAAGGCAATACACAATTAGGGGCAGAGGTCTCTGTCATACCCCATCCATTTAATAAATGAGCATTGGGGCAAAGCCTATGAAACTTTTTCAAAAGGTAGGGAGAAGAGGGAGCACCAAAAACAACTGCACATCTTAAAGAGGATAGGTCAAATTTACCATATTCTTTCAAAGACAAGATTGCCGTATACATTGAGGGAACAATCCAGAATAAAGTAACTCTGTGTCTTTCTATATTTTTTAAAAATTCTAAAGGAGAGAATCTCTGCATTAATACGATGGTGGCTCCATACCAAATCATTGAAAGGATGTAATCTAAACCTCCTAAATGAGAAAAAGGAACTCCTGCACATAGAAAAATATCTTTGTTTGATGCCTTCAGGAAATAATCTAAAACCCTTACAGGATTGTCAAGATGCCTATATTTAAGCATTACTCCCTTGGGGTGTCCGAAAGAACCTGAGGTGTATAAAATAAGTGCTAATTTCTCATCATCAAAATTGACAGGTGGCTGGCAAGAAGAACTCTTTTTAAAAATTTCATCCCACAGGATACATCCCTCGCTCTCCGTTTCCACTCCAATAATTCCTTTTAACCCTTTACATCTTCTTCTGATATTTTCCAAATTAATTCCTCTTTTGCCCTGAATTATCAAAAGCTTTGCTTCGCTATGATTTATAAAATCAATTACCTCTTCTTCGCTGAGCATAAAATCTAAAGGAACCAAAGTTGCACCTATGCTAAAAGTAGCTAAAAAACTTATTATTGCCTCGGGGATATTAGGCAAATATACTGCAATCCTATGAGACTCTCCAATTCCAGTCTCTATAAAATAATTTGCTAACTTAAAAGAGCCCTCCTTTAATTGGAAAAAACTTATATGTTTATCCCCATAAACAACAGCGGGTTTATCAGGAACGCTGAGGCTTTCCTTTTTAATAAGCTCTTTTATATTCATATCTATAAATGATAAACCCCGTTAGAAAGGTACGATTTAGGGGCAACTTTCTCCCTGCTTCCGACAAACGGGAGAGCGGGCAGGTCTATCGTCCCTATAAGAACAAGGTAAAATTTTATTATTAAAATTTTACCACTAAAGCAAAAAAAATCAAGTAAATTTTTTATGTTTTATTTCTAACTAACTCAAGCATTTCTTTAAGAAAAATCTTTTCTGCCTTAACCAACTTTATATGGTGCTCAATAATAAGTTGAATACTTTTAGGTAGATTTCTAAATTCCTTTTTCCTTTCTTTAAGCCATTTATGGGCTCTATTTAAAAACCTAAGATGCAATCTAAGGAAAGGCAGTATCTCTTCCTTTTTTAAAAAAGAAAGAAAATATAGAGGGATATCTATCTCCATAAAAGGCCTCCTCTGGGAAGATAAAGCGCTTTTACATAATCTTAGAAATTCTCTTTCTCCCTTAGGGGTGATTTCATAGATATATTTTTTTAGATGGTTCTCCTTTATTTCTTTTTTTCTCACCAAACCCTCTCCTTCCATCTTTCTCAAAGGATAATAAATAGAAGTGGTATTCAACTGAGAGAATATACTAAGTTCTCTTTCTATAAACTTCCTAATGTCGTATCCGCAACAAGGATTTCTCTTAAGGAAACCCAAAATAACCAATCTTTGAATCATCTTAAATCCTTTACATATCCTTCAATGGAAAGAAGTTCTTCATCAATCTCATCTGTCTGAATTCTAAATTTCTCTTTAATAACCTCTTCTGATGGCCGTGATTTCCATCGTTTATGAATCCAACCCCATAATTCAGGATATCTCTTCACCCATTCCTCAATAAGTTTGGTGATTTTTATAGTATTGATAAGGATTGTCTTTCCTCTTTCGGGGAAATAATCTAACTTTAATTCAGGTAAAATTTTTAAGCGGTGTTTTCCTATACCTTCTCTAATTATAAACATAGGAAGAATGGGAGCGTTCGTTCTTAAAGCCAGAACAACAGGGCCCACGGGAGTTGCGGCAAGCCTACCGAAGAACTTTACCCACACTCCCGTCGTTCCAAAATTCTGGTCCATATGAATTATAACTATTTCATTATTTCTCAAAGATTTTATCATATTAGCCACACATTGCCCTCTGGGAAGAGAATAAATAGTATTAACTCCTGCTTTTGTCCTTAAATCCTGAGCATAGTCTTCAACATCTCCATCTCGCATTGGTCTTACCACTACATTTATCTTATACCCCTCTCTTGCTAATTTTAGACTTATTAAAGGAAAATTACCAAAATGTGCACTGAGAGCAATAACCCCCTGATTTTTCTCTAAAGCCTTATTCAGAAACTCTCTTCCTTCAATCTCTATATTATTAAACAAAGAATAATTACTTGCAAAATGGATGACCTCTAAAAAACTCTGAACCATAATAACAGAAAAATCTCTGGCAATCTTTTTTCTTCTCTTTAAAGAAACCTCTGGAAAAGCAACACTTAAAGAATCCAGAGCGATCTTTCTGTGAGAAAAAGCCATATAATAGGTTGCTCTCCCTATACTGCTTCCAAGTCTATATATTGAATTTAAAGATAACCTTTTACACAAAAAGATAAAGAATTTAGAAAAAGGCCACATTACCCGCCTTAAAACTCTCCCTCTTTCTTTTTTCCATCGGGAAAAATTAGCAGAAAATTTATTCATTTTCTCTTCTATCCCCTAAAATTCTCTCTTTAATGGTCTGATTATAAAACTAACATATACCATAAAATAATTCAAAAAGCAAGACCTGTATGAAATTTATTGTCTCTCGATCAACTTATTAACTTTCGTATATCTGGCACCACCTTCATTGCCGCTCTATATCCCGTCCCTATCGCCTCTTTGCCTTGATAAAATTCTAAAGCGGCGATGTGCCCCACCTCAGGAGATATTACTATATTTGCTCCTTTTACTTTTAATTTCGCTATCTCATATTCCATCGCATAAAGTGCCTGTATTATAGCATCAAATATGCTGGGAGTATCTGGGTCTATTCTCTGAGTTCCTTTGTAAAGTCTTTCCTTAAGCCCATCAATAAATCTTTGGAATTTTTGAATCCTATTTTTGTTTTCCTGAATGAGTTTATCAATTTTATTATTTAGCGTCAGCAAGGCTATGTTTTTAGTTTGAGGTTTTGAAATTAACACAGAAAGCTTTTGTTTCTTCGGAGAATTAAGGACTTTTCTCTTTTGGGGTTCTTGAATCACATTGCAGGCAATAACAAATGTCGCGCCCATATCCTTAACTACTTTTACCGGAACAGGACTGACTATTCCGCCATCTATCAAAAATCTATTTTTCAACTTAACCGGCATAAATATAGCAGGTATGCAAATACTTGCCCTCACTGCCTCTACTACAGAACCCTCTTTTATTATTACTTCCTCACCCGTCTTGGCATCGGTAGCCACAACTGCCAGAGGAATCTTTAAATCTTTGAACTCAATATCTCCGATAATAGCCCGCAATAATTCCTTAACCTTCTGGCCGTGGATAAATCCTTTAAACATAAGGGCTAAATTAGGGTCTGCCAGGCGAACTAATTGTTTCCAATCTGTTTTTAAAACTAATTCCTCAAGCCCTGCTATTTCTCCTTTCCTGGCATAACAGGCACCAACAAGCGCGCCCATACTTGAGCCAGCAATCATATCTACAGATATACCCTCTTCTATTAACGCCTTCAATACTCCTATATGTGCCAGGCCCCTGGCTGCGCCACTTCCTAAAGCTAAACCTATCTTTTGCTTTTTTTCACCACTCATATCTAACTCCTGCTAATCCCCAATCCTCTGTTGTACCATTATATATATCCACATTATGCTCATGTCGATATTGACAAAAAAGGGCAACTTCGCCTTTCTTGCCAAAGATTTTAACTCCAGGTTCAACAGTTGTATCTATAAAATATTTCTTCCCTGAAGGTCTATCCTGCTTTTGAGTAATAAGATGAGCAGTACTTTCCATATAAAAAAGTAAATTCTTGTATTCCAAAATATTAAAACCTATTTTTAATATCCCATCCCAATCATAACTGACATCAGTCCTTGAGACATATTTCCCAAAAGATACATTACCATAAGGGCGCCAAATATATTTTACCTGCGGATTGAACTCTCTCGGTTTATAGTCTTTGGATTCCAATTTAAGTCCAAGTATATTCCATTTTTCAGTGGATCTATCGAATCTATCTACATCATGACGGCAGACATGGTGATAAATCAATAAAAGGTTAGCTCTCTTGCCTTCAATGCGAAGCCCCGGTTCTAACATATAACGTATATAATCCGGGTCAAAAGTGAAATCGCTACCATTTCTTTCAATTATGGTCTCTATATTAACTAATAAATAACCATAATAATTCTTATACCGAAAAATATCCCAATCTATGCCCAATTGCCCATTCCAGTTAAAGGCATCGTTATCAGTGATATATTTAGCCCATAGCCCTTTACCGTGAATATCATTTAGAAATACAAAATCAGATTTGCAAGCAGGTGCCTGCTTAGCATAAACAGAAGAGGGATAAAAAACAGAAAATAATAGCATAATACTAATTGCAAAAAAATACACTGCCTTTCTCCTTAACATATATTGCCTCCTTTTGTTATAGAATCCACACTCACCTGCCATCAAGCAGGAAAATCATTTCTTTTCTGGCTGCATAATCTAAAGCCTCACCAATTCCATTATCAATCCTGTAAATAGAGGCACAGTAAAGTTATCATCTATCCCTAAGGGTAATGCCTCTATTAGGGTAGCTGCCAAAGCACCGAAGAAGACCAATTTTATATTCACTTCTACATTTATACCTATTAAAATTATGCCGAGCAAAAAACAAAGAATAAAACATGCCAGGCTTCCCTCTAAAGACTTTTCCCTGATTCTAATCCTTCCAAATAGTCCACCAGCCATTGCGCTAATAGCATCTCCAAATACCGCAAAAGTCAAAGCAGTTATGGCTATAGCCTTTTCAAAAATAAAAACAGTTAACAAAGAGGCAATAAGAAAAAAGGTTGTGCCAGAGATTCTTTTTTTCTCTTGCTCTTTGAGGATTAAACTAAAATATCTAAATATCTTTTGATTAAAAGCGGGGAGGCAAAACCTTAAAATCTCAGTTGTTCCTATTAAGACAGTGACGACAGCAAGGATATTTAAGGTGAGTTTTTTGTTTGTAAAATAATATATTAAGGGAAATACAAGCCCTGTCAGCCGATATAATTTTCTATAGACTAAGGTCAAGTTTTACCTCTTCTTGTTTCTTTGCATACTCCTTCTGCCAGTAAGGGTCTTCTATCTCTTTGAGTTTCTCATCAAACTTAATTAGTTCTTTATGATAACCCTCATCCTCCATAGCCTCTTTTGCAGCCTGGTCTTCAGGCAGGACATTACATTTTTCTGCAATCTCCAAAAATGCTCTATGATGGTCCCGAATAAAACAGGGCCTTAGCATATTCCCTAACTTTCCATTTTGATTGAAATATCTACTTTGCCATTCTCTGCCCTTAATAAAGAAATCGGAAAATATAGCATCTATAACCTTTTTTCCTTCAGCAAATAATCGTTTGGCATTATCCTTGTAATAAGGAATAAAGACACAGGGCATTATATTGCCATTCCAGTCAATATAGAAATAACCTCCTCCTGGTCTTGCGCAAGATATACAGCCGCTGGAAAGTATAGCACTATTCCAGAAGTCGGCTACGAAGTAGTGTTTTTGGCTCAAAGCCTCTCTTTGTTTTTTGAATAATTCAAACCGTTGCTCAGGGGATATCATCAATTCTGTTGTAAATCTCCTGCCAATTGGCATATATTGAAATATCCACATATAAGAAACCCCAATCTCTTCAAAATAAAAATCGTAAAACTCATCACTTAGCAAAGTATCAACATTCTTTTTAGTTGCTGTAACCGATGTCCCGAAGGGCACTCCTGCCTTTTTCAAATTCTCAAAGGCTTTCAGTATTATGTTATAAACCCCTCTGCCTCGTCTCTGGTCTGTCTCCTCTTCAAATCCTTCAAGAGATATTGCAGGAGTTATATTCCCCAGTTCTGCCATCTCTTTGGCTTTAGATTCTGTAATTAGCGTTCCGTTTGTATACATCAGAAAAAAACTATCTTTCCATTTTCTCGCTAGATCCAATATTGACTTTCCGCCACTTTCATACATCAGCGGTTCTCCTCCAGAAATAACAAAGAACCTCATCCCTATTTCATTGTGCAGCTCAGTTATTATTCTATCAACAATAGACCACTCAAGTGTCTCGGCACTGGTTGAAGTCGAAGAGGCATAACAACCTATACAGTTAAGATTGCATCTTTTTGTGGGGCTAAGGGTAATAAAAAGAGGAGGCCCTATCCCATATTTTTCTTTAAATAACTCTACAGCCTCTTTTTCCTGAGCATCTTGAAAAAATACCCTCTCTACTAAAGTCTCAATAAGCCTTCCTACTGCCCTTTTGGAAACAATACCCCTATCAAGGTTTCTAATAACAGATAAATACATTGCCTTAATACCATTAATCTTATCCCTCCACACATTCTGCGAGAACAAATCATCATCTCTTTCCATTGCTCTTTTATAGGCAATCTTCTCAATCTGCTTTGCAATTATATTCCTCAATAATCTATTACCGATGACTGCTTTTGAAAGATTTGAAACTATCTTTTCCTTTACAGCCATTTCACCCTCCCTTTCTTCTTTCTTTACCCCGTTAGAAAGCCCCGTCCCTCCGTGGGCAAGAAAAGGATTTTTATTAAGAAAGGGTGGGGTTAAAGCCTCGTCCTTTCTAACGGGGTTTACTCTGCTTTTTGTAAGGAGAATTCTAACTTGCTTTTCATATAGTTCGTCACACGAAGCATTAAACTAAAAAAATTAAATTCTTAGGCTATTTATTTCCGCCTCCCCTACTGTCTGAGAAATCCTTTTCAATATATCAATTAAAATCTGGCGTTCATGCTGTGTTAATTTCTCTAAAATGCTTGAAATATGTCTTTGTTTCTTCTTGTTTATCTCCTGAATAATCCTTAATCCCCTTCTGGTTAAATCAACCCAGACTATACGATGGTCTTTAGAATCCTTAATCTTCTTAACAAATCGCCTTTTTACCAGACGATTGGCTAACTCGGTCATTGTGCTTAAGGCAACGCCTAAAGCCTGGCTTAATTCGGTCATCATACACTTACCTTTTTTAGTTAATATATCTAGGGTAAGATATTGCTGAAGGGTAACCTTAATCCCAAATAGTCTATGGGGATCAGGAATGTGGAAGTGTTTAATTAAAACTGGCAGCAGATTATCTAACTGTAAAATATATTCACGCAATTCTCTTTTCCTCATCACGCCTCCATTAAAAACCAAATAATACTTCGTATGCCTAACTATTTAGTAGTATATCCTTAAATATTAAAAATGTCAAGAACTTTATCAGATGAGGTCTCTGACTGCAGCTTCAGCAACCTCTATCATTTTGCTGTACAGTTCAATTCTGAAAGTTTTATAAAAGCGAGAGTGTAATTGTCCACAGAAATTATTTCAACCTGCAAGACTAAGATAAAAACAAATCTATTTAGAAGCAAGGTAAAAAGTAGCCAGAGCTTGCGCTAACAACTTATCCTCGTTATCTTTTATCTCTACCCTGCCAAAAATAAACTTCCCTCTCTTATTTACTATATCTGCTTCGGCAAATATCTCGCCTTTATTGACAGGTGCCTTGAATTTTACCTCTAACTTTACAGTGTAAAAAGAACTATGTAGATATTTAGAGGAGATAGCCACTGCCATAGCAGTATCACCTAAAGACGCAATTGCTCCTCCGTGGATTGAACCGTGGGGATTGGTAAGTTCCTTGCGATAAGGCATTTTCAGTTTAGCATAGCCATCTTTGGCTTTAATTATCTTTATCCTGAGATATTTCTCAAAAGGCGCTTTTGGTTTCTTAATAATTTCCATTTTTGTTCCTAACGCTATATCCCCTCAGGGCTAACCCTCGTCAAAAACAGGATAGACAAAATTCCCAAAGTTGTACCATAAATAAATGTAAAATTAGGATTGAAATTCCAGAGTATCCCTGCAATTATTCCTGCAGGTAAGACTGCTAAACTAATACAGGTATGAAATGTACCTAACGCTGTCCCTGCTAAATCGCCCGTTACAAAATCAGAAGCAAAGGCTCTACCTGTTCCCTCTATCAAACCAAATGATAATCCATACATAGCAAACAAAATCATAAATAAACCTAAAGAATTCGAGAAAATAAAACCAAAGCAGGTAAACGAATAAACACAATAACCTAAAATGAGGGTCTTTTTTCTACCTATCTTATCTGAAATTATGCCCGCCGGGATTGAGGATAAAGCATAGATAATGTTAAACCACACATATAGGAGAATGGGTAAGGCTACAGCAAATCGGAGGCTAAATATACCATCAAACACAATCTTTGACTTAAGGACAAAAAACATATAGGTAAAGTTTCCTAAAGCAAATAAAGTTTGCGCCACCAGATACCTTTTAAAATTCAGGGGAAGATTCTTCAAGTTTATCCTTAAAGATAGCGTTTGAGGTGTGGTTGTTTTTTCTTTAACAAATATCAAAGGGAATAATGCAAAGAAAGCGATAATTGCTGCTATAAATAAAATCGTTCTAAGCTCTAATTTCAAAAACCAGAAAAGAACAAATGCCCCCAGCGCTCCTAAAAAAGCGCCGGAAGTATCTAAAGCACGGTGAATGCCAAAAGCCTTACCTTTTGAGGAAGGCAAAGTTGAATTAGCAATTACCGCATCCCTCGGGGCAGTACGCAAGCCTTTACCGGTGCGTTCTA
>JAGGUG010000101.1 GCA_021158625.1 Candidatus Omnitrophota bacterium
TCTGCTCAGGAAATAAGTAAAGGAATATATGTTAGCGACACAGATAAAATAAGCGGGGTTGATTTTAGCCCCATTGAATTCCCTAAGCCAGATTCTGAGGCTGACTATCGCCAAGGTTTAGTTGACAGAAGCGCTACTAAAAAGATTCTCAGTCCATCTTTTTTGAAGAGTGCCGCCAATGAATCTATCTATGATTCTTCGGGTAAACTTATCTATCTCCCCTCTGAAGAAGTCCCTTCCTATATTCCTTCTTTAGGCAACGAAACCATTAGGGAAAATCCATTAGAGGAAGATAAAGAACCCTCTTTATTAGACAGAATCTTTGCTATTGGTGGAGCAATAAAGGATGCTGCCAGCGGGGTTTATGACTATTTAGCCGGAGGAGTTTCTTCCTTTATTAGTGGTATTTCCACTTTACCATCAGCAATGGGTGAGATTATTGACCTTCTCCCAGGAGTTCCTCTCTTGTTTCCTCCAGGAGTTCCTCTCCTGTCTACATTTATTTTATTCCATCCCGTCCCAAATGAGATTACTGATATTCAAGCAAAGCAGGATGAAGAAAAGGCACGAAAGGAAAAAGAGCAAGAGATAGCCAGGGAGCTGATGGATAAAGGCTTGAATCCTGAGATTGAGGAACGGCCCAGAGAGGAGCAACTAAAAGTAGAACTTCAAGAAGGAGAGATAAGCGAGGAAGAATATAAACAACTTGCTCAAGATGTTAAAGATGCCGAGAGGAGACTTAAAGATGCCGAAAAAGCCTTTAAACAGGCAGAGGAAAAATTAGAGAGATGCAAAGAGAATTCTGATGTAGCAGCATATCTTAAAGCCATCGATTATCTCACCAGTCAAGAAAATAATCCTGATGTGGTTAGATACAATAATCTCGCTGATGAAATCTCGGCGATGCAGAAAAGTGAACCAAAGATAGACAGATATATTTCTGTTAGTGAATATCTTTCTGAACAGCAGCATACTTCTGAGGTAAAGAGTTATCAGGAGACGGTTGACTCTCTTTCCCACCAAGAAAGCACTCCGCAAGTGAAGGATTACCTTGCTGTAAATGCCACTCTTTCTAAGCTTCAGGATAAACCCGAGATAATAAGATACACCAACCTTACAGATTATCTTTCCACCCACGAAAACGACCTGATAATAACCAAATACTATAACCTCAGCAATTACCTTTCTCAGCATCAGGATGATGCTGTAATCAGCCAGTATTATTCTATCCGTGAAAAAGCAAGCCAGGAGCAGGAGAGAGACGGGTATGTCTCTCAAGAAACCTATGACGAATATATTAGATTAGAAAATGACGATCGCGTTAAAGAGTATTTAGCCAAATTAGAAGAGTATCAAGATGTAAAAGATGATAAAAATGTTAAGGATTATCTCCAAAAGGTTGAAGAATATCAGGAGGTTCAAGAGGATGCTGTAGTAAAAGAATATCTGCAGGCGGTAGAAAAATATCAGGAGTTAAAAGATAATCCGGTAGTCGAGGCGTATCTGAAAGAAATAGAAGAATATGAGAAATTGAGAGCCAATCCTGTTGTGCAAGCCTATCTTTCTAAAAGCGAAGAATACCAGGCATTAAAAGATGACCCGGTAGTCAAAGCCTATTTCAATAAGCTTAAAGAATATGAGGCTCTGCGGAATAAGCCAATAATCAAGGAATGGATAAAACAGGCAAATATCTATAATGACTTAAAGGAAAGGCGGGCAATTAAGGATTATAGAGAAGCAGTAGCAGAATACCAAACCTTATATAAAATTTATGATTCTGCTTACAAAAAATACAAAAAGGCCTATGAGAGATATGCTAATGCCAGGGTGAGATATGCTGATGGTAGATTGATTGAACATTCTCCCGATGGATTTACCACATATACTCCTACAGGAAAAGAAGGGGAATACAAAATTAGTAGAACCTATTATGATAGCACTGGCGCCCCTGATTTAGTTACCGATGCTGCCGGCAGAGAGATTGGTAGATGGAAGAAAAGTGGAGATGAATATAGATTTGTTCCTTCAGGAGCGAAGTTAAAACCCGATGGTTCTCTGGAATTTACTGATGAATACAATACTGTTTTTCATCCCGATGGTAGTATGAGTATAGAGATAGATAATAAAAAATATACCTCTATTGATTTAGGAAACGGTTGGAAAAAGTTTATTGCCACTGATGGCACCGAAGCCGGATTTATTTTAGATAGTCAAGGAAGAAGATATAGCGAATGGAATGAAGAAGAAGGTTTGGGGATGCGTTTGTATCATTACAGCGGGAATAATAACTCCCCTGATTATATTGAAATTGTGAATATTGGAAAGGGGAACGAATATACCCCTTATCGGGTTGATTTTGACCCTTCGTCTTCTCCTGAGAGCCAAAAATATACATTGAAGGTTTACGCCTCCCGAGATGAACTTATTCCCATCCGAGATGTGAGAGAAGAAGGAAATAAAAGGTTTATTACTCCCTTTGATGCAAACGGTGAATTACTTTCATCTACTTTAGTTTATGAGAATGATAAATTTGCTGGAATTGTGTATAAAGGGAAATTAATTACAGTTGATAATGTTAATAGTATTTTAAATGCGCAAGAAACAAAATCTATAGGGATAGATTACCTTAGCCCAGAAGTAATAGAACGAAGTTTCAAAATGGCCCAACAGGATTATCAATATCGTCCTATGGGTAGAGAAACAATAGCCATTTCTCCCCGCGAAGCGAATGAAATTGTCTATGGAACTCCTTATGTTGACTCTGATTTGGTAGATATACTTTATGAATTTGAGCAGTTAAAAGCGGCTTCCGGTGAGGAAAAAGTTCAAGATATAATTAATAAAATTGCTTCCCAATCTATTAAAGATTACGGAGTAGAAAAGGGAGATAAATTAACTATTGCCGGAGGTATAGATAAAAAACTTATTCTCCACGGCTCGGCTATAGACACAGGCTGCCCGTGCAAAGATAAAGGTTTTCCTGAAAAGATATGGGAAAAGGTATTATTCGTTCCGGATCTTGCAGGAAGGGCGTTTGAAAAGGTCTACAACAATCCGATTGCCCAGAGCGATGCCTGGAACCGTCCAATAAAGGAATATACAGCTGAGTATAAATTTAAACCTGAATATCATCTTGATGTAGATGGGACAATAAGTCAGTTTAATGTAGAGAGTAAAAGAGCCCCTCTTTCCGAGAGCGAATTTTTTGCTGCCGGATATGGTAGCCATCCTGGTGATTATGACCGATATCTACTTTATCAAGAGTATGAAGAAAACCCGGTAGAGAAGCTAATCAATACTGTTTTTATTACACCACCTAAAGAGATAATAACAGAGGAGGGTTTGGTAAAACACCAAATTACTGCAGGAAATCTGGTAATGAATATCGCCAACGCCGCTTTATGGGCAGCTGGAGGCTTGGGAGCAGCAGGGAAGGTAGGAACAACAGGTCTAAAATTAGCTAAACCTGCCTTATTGGCTAAAGGAGTTCCTCTCACTGCCCGGGTGGGTTCAGCCGCCCGCAGCGGAATTACCTGGGGTCTGGTAAATGTTGCCGCTGATGGTTATGTTGCTCCTCTGTTAACGGGAACAGAGGCTCCTTCAAGTCGGGAATTACGCGCTTCTTATTGGAAAGGGGTAACTGGGGGTGTTGCTCTCAGTGGTACTCTGCAGGGAACAGGTTTACTTCTAAAGACCGAGAGAGCAGTAAGGATTGCCAAGAGTGCAAAGGCAGTGAAATTTGCCAGCAAACATCCAAAAATAACAGCAATTGGGCAAAAGATAACAGGCACAGTCACCGATTATGCGGCAACTCCTAATCTGATTGTTGCTGATTCACTCAAGGGTGCAGCTTTCTTTGCCGCTACAATGCCCGAGTTTACAGCGATTGGCAGAGGATTAGAGACCCTTGGTGGTTCAGCCTTAACCTTATTGCCAGGAGGAAAGGAGCCGCAATTAGTTTTGCCTAAGGTAAAAGAGGGAGGCGTTGAAAGGACAATGACTGGGGAAGATTTATGGAAGGAGATGAAGGCTTCCGTTCCTCAAGGGGCAAAGATGGGTCTCTGGTTGGCTCCAACCTTAAAGGTTTTGCAGGTTCCCGGGACAGTTGCTCGCCAGGGAACTGTTACGAGGGCATTTTCGGAAGCCGGGCATAGTGCAACAGGAGCTTCCCAGATTGCTGTTTCGGCTATTCTTCCTTCACGCAGTGCAACTGCAACCGCTGAAAAGATTTTAGCCAAAAGAATCTCAACCGCCCAAACCCTGCAAGGAGTTAAGCAAGGCACCATTCCTCTTGTTTCCCGTGAGGCAGTTGGCGCAATCGGGAAAACTGCTCTTTATCAATTAGATAGTATAACCTTTGTTTCCTCGGTCCTTGGTGGCGTTAGTTATGGAGCAGAGCAAGGACTTACCCATATTTTTGGGTTACCCCAAGATAAAGCCGAGGTTCTTTCTCACAAACTCGCCTTTGCTTCTTTGTTCTTTATTCCTTCGGCTTACCGACCGAAATTAACCACAGAAAGATCTATAGATATTAGCGAAGCCGCTAAAGCAAAGAATGTGAGCATTTTTTCTACTGAAAAAAGAGCAATATCAGAAATATTTAGTCCCAAAGAGATTGATAGATTACGATTACGCGGTTTAGAAAATGAACCCATTGCAAATGTACAGAAAGCAATCTTTGCCGAAATCCTTTCCAGTTCTAAAAATATAGATTTAATCCTCAAGGCTGATGCTAAAAAGACCTTGGGAGAGATAGAAGGAATTAAAGTTGATAGCAGATTAGCCGGGGTAAAGGTTTCTGATGTCCGAGCCGAAGCCGAGACAAGATTTGTTTCCGAGAGTATCTCCAAAAAAACAACCAACCTAAATCCCACAGAAAGATTAAAACTCCTAAACCAACTTGTCCAAAAGAATCTTAAAGGAGTAGATTTTAGAGGAATAGAAGTTGATTCTAAAAAGGTTTCCGAAATCGCCGCCAGAGAGTTAGTAAAGGGATTAACCGCTGAACAGTTATTCCAGATTCAGGAAGGAAAGGCAGTGAAAGTAGAGGGAGTAGAGATTAAAGGCGAGGCTTTAAAGAAGGCTATTGATGCCGAAATGAGAGAAAGAATTGTTCGTGGCGATAGAGGAGCAATTGAAAAAATAAAGGCAACTGAAAAAGAACAAAAGGAAATTAAGAAACTTCTTGATAACGCATCTTTGCAAGATTTAAGGACATTGCTAAAGGGAGAAGAAGTAAGAATAAAGGGGAAGAAGATTTCTTTAACTAAAATAAAAGAATCTGAAATAAAGAACCCTCAGAGTTTAGTTCAGCAGATATATGAAAAGAAAATAAGGACAATCCTTGAGAAAGCTAAAAAAGGAGAAATTAGTCGGGTAAGAAAAGAAATAGAAGATAAAGATGTGGGAGAGATTACAGTAAAAGACCGTTTAGGAAGAGAAGAAAAGCTTGCTGTAGACCAAACGCTGAAAGAATGTTTGTTGATAGTAGAGAGAAGTAAAGCAGAGAGGTTGATTAAAGATATAACGAATCCTGAGGAGTTAGAGGAGAAATTCCAAGAGCTTTTAGGAAAGAAAGTAGGTGAGGAAATAAAATTCGGAGAGGAAACAATAGAAATAAGAAACGAAGCAGAAAGAGAAGATATGCTTTCTTTTGTAAAGTTGAGAAAGATACAGATTGAGGAAGGTAAATATAGTCGTTATTTGGCTGCTCAAGAGAAATGCAAGATAAAATATGGAGGTTTAGATAGTATAAGAAGCAAGATATATTTGAACAAGGTACTAAAGGAATTAAACATTAAGAAAGAAAATCTTAAAGAATTTGAGCAGGGGGTTAAGGACTTTGAGAAAGTAGTCGAAAAGGTGTTCACAAAAACAAAAGAGATCCTTTCGGAAAAAGAAAAAGAAATAAATAGAGGAAATCTAAATTACGAACAGGTTTTAAGAGAATTAGATGAATTTTTCCCGGAAACCTCTTCTTTTGTTAAACACAAGGTATTAATAGAAGAGGTTTATGAGATATTTATGCGTACAGAATTAGCGAAAGAAGGGAAAGGATTTAATCCGGAAAGATTCGCTGAACAGAAAGAAATGGTTGCCAGTTTAGTCTTAGACCACTTTGCAAATGTAAAGCCAAGCGGCGGTAAGACCTTTGGTTTCGGTTTAGAGTTTGCTCTTCAGAGTTATATACGAGCAAAGGAATTCAGAGGTGTGCTCGTAGTAGAAAAATCCTCTGCTTTAGAAAGATTTAAAGAAAATACTGACCACACAAGATTAATGAGAAATTTTGGTTTAAAATACTTTATAGGTAAAGAGGCAATAGAGAAGCTGGATTATGTCAGATTAAGAAGAAACTTGGAAGACCCTGATACAATAGTAGTATTGACCAAAGATGAATTGGGGCACTTGTATAACCAGCTACGGTCAGATGGTTTATTGAAAGCATTGCGTTCTCAGAGCGTAGTAAGATTTGATGAAGCAGATTTACCTTTAACTGAGCGGATAAGCTATATTATTGGAGGGGAGACTAAGCTATTAAAAAGAGGAACGGTAGAAAAAATCAGTACTGCATATGACAGATTTGAAGAAATGGTAAGTAATGAAAAAATAATGAAGAGGTGCACTGATATAAGGGAGTTTGAAAAAACTAAGCAACCTGCTTATTTAATAGAAAATGGAGAGTTTGCCGGTATAAATAAAGCCGCCTTTGATTTGTTAAGTAAAAAATTTAGTTCTGCACGGATAGAAAACTTCTTTACTGCACGAGAAAAGGAATTAGGTGTAGATTTTGAGATAGTATGGCAAGGCAGAAATGAAGTGCTTCAAGGAGCAAAAGGGAAGAGAGATTATGGAGAGATTATTCCTATTGAGGATTCTCGGATTCAATTTGACCAGGTGATATCTAATAAAGATTATCTTGTAGCATTAGGTAAGAAGGCGGCTAATAAGTTAGCTACAGAGAGCAAGAATGGTGCAACTCCTGAGCAGATTTTCTCCCAGATTAAATTTAAAGTTACCAAAACAGAGATGCAGAGTACCTTTGGAGAGATTATTCAGAAAGGGAAGCTCTCTTATTCCTATTCTGGGGCAAGTGGAACTATGTCTCGAGCACAGGTTTTGGCCGAGCTCTTTACCGGAGGTAAATTAGATATAATTAGTGGCAAAGAAAGAGGATTAAATAAAGTCAAGGGTGTCTTTTCTGCCAAAAGCCCTGTGGAGATGATAGAAAGTATCGCTGAAAAGTTTGGAGAAGGTGAAAGGCACATAATTATAGGAACAACCAAAGATAATTTTGAACAGGTGGCAGAGGCTACAAGAGAGAAGTTTAAAAATAAAGAAAATGTAGAAATATTAGAGATTAATTCTGCTACTCCCGATAAAAAGATTAAGGCTATCGAGGAGGCAACCCAAGCCGAGGGCAACAAAAGATATGTTATCCTTACTAATGAGCGTGGATTAATAGGGGTAGATTATAGAAATGCAGATATTTATTTATTGAATGTAGAGAGATTTACTGAACACTTACTAACTCAATCAATAGGGCGAGTTGATAGAATGGGAGAAGGGGGAGATGTTTATTGGTTCGTAGATAAAACAGAAGTAGAAAGTTATTTAAGAGCGAAGGAGAATTTGGTAAGCAGATATAAGGAAGAAAGTGATAGAGAATGGAAGAGAGAAAAGGAGAATGCAGGAAATATAGATATAATAACAGATAGAGGTTTGAGTGCAGAAAAGGATATCCCTAATATTCTTTTGGCGGCAAAGATAAGAGGGGCGATAGAGACTTCCCAGGGTTTGAAGTTTAAAATTCGTGATACTGTATGGAATAAGGCAATTATTCAAGGACTTAAGGGGATTATTGAGCGGAATCCAGAAACAAAGACCGCAAGGATAGTGGATAAATTCCTAAAGAAGGAAGTTCTCCCTGAAAAAGAGAAAGATATTGCTCTTATTGTAGAGAGAGAACAAACGGGAGAAAGATATGTTGAAGAGACAATAAAAACGGTTGGAGGAGAGAGCATAAGGTTGCTAAGGCAACTTTCTCGAAAAAGAGGAATTGACCCTGTTAGCAAAAGTATTATTGAAGATAGAATTAAGGATATTGAAGAAGGAATAAATGGATTTGCGAAGATTAAACAGGAAAATAAAGGCGGTTATTCCTTTGCTGAGGCTCAGAGTTTTGCAGATATGGTTAGAGTAGTAACCCAAAGAGAAATTATGGAGAAGATTCTTCCTGATCGCCAGAGAGCAGATAAGAAAGTAGTTGCTCGCGTGGAGAAGGCCCAAACCGCTATTGCCGATGTTGCTTTAAAAGTTAAAAAGGGAGAGATTTCTAAATGGCAATTAGACAATGCCTATCGGCAGGCAGTTAAAGCAAGTGCTTTTGCCGGAAGATTTGGCGTTGATGTTCCCGAGGTTATCCGCTATCTTGCTCAGACCGAGGATACCCGCACTGCCCAGGCAATCCTGGCGATTTATGCTGATAATCAGGAGCATGCTCCGCCGGTAGAAAGCACGCTCCCCGCTTACCGCTCCCCGCTTACCGCTCTTACAAACTTCTATCAATTCCTCTCCTACCAAATAACAAGTCATTTGCCTGCTGAAACTGTTCGGAAGATTTCTCATCTTGAAGGCGAGCCGTTAACTGCCAAGCAGATTGCCGCAATTACTGATAATCCAAATCTTGAAGCAAATGTCAAATACTTAGAGGAAAATGATCTCATTCAACCCTTGATTGCTTCTAAAAAATTGCATCTTGTTTTAGCGGCTCCGGAAATAAATACAAAGGCGATAGAGAAATTGGGTAAAGAAATAGTAGAGATAGAGCCGTATGTAATTCTTGCTCCTGATGAAGTAATTGAAGTGATAGCCGCTGAAATTAGTGAGATAATTACTGATGCAAAGACTAAAGCCGACTATGGAGGGCTACCCTCCATAGTTAGAGCCGTTAAAGAACATCTCTTGCCAATCCACGAACTCTACACCACCCTTGCCGAACTCACCACATTTCCACCCCCGGGGTGGAAGGAGGTTGAGGCTGAGATTCTCTTGGCAGACAAACCGATAGAAGCATTAACAAATTGGGCAGAGAAGAATGATGATCTTTTGGAGGCGGAATTAAAATTTGCGGAAGTGAAGAAAGGACTACAGGCTACAAGCTCCGAGCTGGAGGCGTTCAAGCTTCAGGCTACAAGCCGCAAGCCACAGGCTAAAAAGCAAAAAGCGGAAGATATTGATATTAAAGAAGCGGAGGTTGTGGCTGAAGAGATAAAATTGAAGGATATTAGCGTAAAGTATCAGGAATTGGCAAGTATGTTAGAAACCTCACGCTCTATGCTGCACGCTTTGGGCA
>JAGGUG010000054.1 GCA_021158625.1 Candidatus Omnitrophota bacterium
GGTCAACCCTGTTAAATAATCCGCCTATGGCGAATTCCCCCGAAGTGGTATTTAACAGGGTCAGGTTTTTAAAGTATGATAATTGAAAAAATTGGAAGGTCGCCATAGTTGGGAAATAATTGGAAAGGTCTTTGCTATGGTTTCTTTGTTCTCGCCTCTATCGCCTGCCAGATATCGGTATTCCCATTATTATCTTTACCATTTCTTTCAAGAAATAGTTGCGCAAGAAATAGCCCGGGGGCTTCTACTCCTGCTTTTGCAAGCAAATCCTCCAAAAACTCATACTGAACATGCTGGGGAGAAAGATATTTGTATTGGGAAAGGTCTGATTTCTTATTATCATATATAAATTTATGGACAGAACCCATCTTGATGTCTTTTATTGTGCTATGCCAACGTTCAGAAGCCCCAAAACACGCCCCGCAGTGCCCGCTGTTTCCCTTATTGAACATTGGACAACTCCCGCAGTTTAGACACCCTTTCAATATTTCTTCTCGAATATTGGCAGGAACAATCTTTGCATCCTCAATTTTATTTTCTATAGCCCATCTCTCCCACGCCTCTTTAGGATTAATCCTCTTCCCGTTGATGGTTACCCTGCCGGGCACTCCCATTCTAAACCCGCGCGTAATCTCAATACTACCAAAGAGAAAGTATCTTACATCTATGCCAAATCCTAACCCCTGGCAAAAAACTCGCGTGAAGAAGACATAAGCTAAAGGGTCCATAGAAAGAACGAAATAAACTATTGGAAGAAGCACTGCTTCAGAAATGGCCATCTTTCCCCACTCTGCCTTTTGGGTCTCTTCTGGAAAAGGCTGGAGTTTTCTCATTGTGCTTTTGTATAGCGATTTAATAGGCCAGAGGATAGCAAAGAGAACCGCTAACCATACTTCGCTCGGAAGTGCTAAAGCTGAAAGAATATAAGTTGCTAAAGGAATGGCTGAAGTAATAAGCACGAGATTAAGGATAGGCCCACCTATATTACAACTGAGTATAGAGCGACTGAGTTTCTGGGGATGGAATACTCCTTTCTTAAACCATTCCCATTTTAGAGGGTTCCAGCCAAAGTGAGGAACGAAATCACTGCTAAGATTGCGAACCAAGAGGGTAGTAAAAAAGAAAGCCGTAGCCCCACCAATAGCCCAAGTGCTCCAGGTTGGGCTCAAAGCAAATATACCAATAAGAGCAGGAATACTAAAGAGAACTATCGCTACATCTGTAGCCCGCCACGGCTGAGGTTGCCGCGGAAATACCCTCTCAATTACTACTTTGGTTTTCTTGAATAAAACGGTTTGTTTGAGTTTCTTATTTAGCCCGATTGCCGTTAACATTAAACCAATCCCCGAACCATAAATCAAAGCTAATTTTTTTCCTCCAACCGGCTCCATATTTTCATTATAGAGCTTCGTCTGAAAATACTCTAAAGGTATAAGAGCGTCATACTCAGCGGTTATTTTTAGCGAATTATCGTTCAGTTGATAATCAACTCGGGAAATTTCTGATAGATAATAATCATTTCTTAAAAAGTGGAATGTTTCTTTTTTATTGCTATTTAAGTCAAGGGTATAAAGTTTATTGTGCTGCCAATCAAATTCGTCCACAAAATCTATGTTTGTATTTCTAAACAACTCATCTGTATATCCTAATAAGGGAAGATTGACTCCCTTATAATCTCGGTAATGCAAAATACTGCCGTCGGGCTGATACTTAACTTCAACTCTCTGCTCTCTACCTAAATCTAAAATATCTATGCTATGTATCAACTCTCCTTCATTAATCAAGTTATCATAAGTCCTCTCGCCGACAAACTTATCCTTGATAGAATGCATTTCATAGACCGTTCCTTTAATTTTATCTCCTGGATAAGCGAACTCTTCTACATAGTTATTTATCCCTCCAAACTCTTTGCGGCTAAATTCCTTCTTTATCTTTATGCCGTTATCGTCAAAATAGTTCTTCTCACCTGTGCCATCTGAATAGTCAATTTCAATCTTCTCCCAATTTCCTAAAATCCTTTCCCATTTAATAGTATCTCTTTCTCCATTATCTTCTCTCCTAATCGTCTCGGTCATTTTGCTGTAATTCTCTATGTAATCTCGCTCAACATCAAAATAAACATCTCCATCATAGCGATGCTCAACGATTGTGCCGTCGCCCAATGGGCCATTGTGCCAAAGTAAAATATTCTTCTCTTCTTTTATTAATCTTCCTCTATCGTAAATATTTTTGTCTTGATACCACTTCCCATCCTTTTCATCAAAATAAGTTTGCTCGTCCCAAAGAGTTGTCTGGCGGTCAGGAGCAAGCATCTTGCTAAATTCGTTTACTTCACTGCCTATCCAAGGGTGGACATTAAACTGCTTCCTTCCATTGGCAAAATCTATCTGTGTATAATGCTTTCCTGTATTCTCGTCTATCAGCCAGTTACCACTTTCATCCACTGCCTCCTTGCTAAATATCTCTACAAATTCTTGCTCTTCTTCACTCCACTTATAATGGGTTATCTTTTCTTTTGCTCCATCCTGAGAAGCAAAAACTATCTTTTCATATTCTCTATATTCTCCATCCTCATTCTTTCCTTCCTGGACAAAATACTTCTTTCCATAGTATTTACCTTTATCTTCACCTTCCTCCTTAATTAACCATCGGTCATCTCTCTGAAGATTTAGAACAGAGAATAAATCGCCATTACTATCAAATTCTGTTTCAATTATTTTAGGACCAATCTTGGAACTGCTCAGATAACCATAGACCGTCTCTTTACTCCAGCCATCAAATTTCTCGGTGATTGCTAAAGGCTTTTTCTTACCCTCTATTTCTTGAGAGAACCAATCGCCACTATCGTCTCTAAATTTTGTAGCCCTTTTTATTTCTCCGTCTGAGCCGATAAAATCTATCTTCTCGGGCAAGCCACTAAAATGGGAAAGAACAGCATCCTCTCTCTCGCCGGTTCTGACAAATTCCTTGAGATTATGCCATTTTCCATCTTGGCCTACTCCAATTTTCCAGGAAAATATCTCTCCTAAATCATCCGACCTTGCGCCCCTTATTTCTGGCCCATAGCGATAAGCAAGTTTTACTTCTTCTGCTTGACCAAGACGCAAAAACCTCTTTGTCTTGGTATATCCATCATCGCTAATCTCCCAGTTAGATCTTTCTCCTAATCTATCAAAACAATGCCCTTCTGTAGCTGGACCGTTATATTTCCAGGCAAGGGTTATTTCCTCTCTCTCGCCAATTCGGGGGTATTCTACTATCTTTTTATTTCCATCAATCTCCCAGTGTCTTATTTCATCTCCATTCCAATCAAACTCCGCTCCTCCAATAATATGTCCTCCATAATAATTGAAGAATAACTTCTCTTCAGTGCCACTACGCAGATTCACTTTTGTCTCAATATATTGACCATCTTCCATTGATGGGGTCTTTATCCAAATAACCCCATCATTGTCCTTCGTTGTAACTGTTTTCCAATTAGTAACCGGGTCAACTTCAATTATCTCGGTTTGCCCTTCAAAAAGATCTTCCTTAGTTATCTTGGTAATCACATTCATCTCATCAAGTTCATAATTAATCTTTTGTCTAATCTCGCCGGTTTGCGCATCTGCAATCATTACCGGCTGATTAAAGCCGGCAAGATTAAGTCGGTCATAAATACTAATTGTCGCATCGCTGTTTTCAACCATCAGCAGATTCTCATCAATATCATAATGCTTAACTACATCGGGCCGTCCATCATTAAAAGAGATAGTCCAGGTTTTTACTTTTAAAAGTGCTTTTTCATTAGACTTCCAGCCCTTTTGCTCGGGCCCGCCTGGCCAATCTCGTTTAGTTATCTCTTCAACCTCTGTTTCTTTCTCCAGAGGATAAAACTCATAGCTATGTTCTTTCTCTATTCCGTCCTCATTATCCCAGATAAGAAATCTTCTGCCTTCATAATCCTTATATTTATAATTAAATGTCTCTCCATTGGCTACGGTTTTCTCTGTCGTGAAGTACTCTCCCTCATAATAATCCTGAATCTCGGTGACTCCGTTGATTAAATCCTTGACTCTTCGACCAATTATCTCGCCACTCTCTTCATCTATAATCGGCTCGGCGGTTTTAATTACTTTATCCTTATCAATTGCTGAGGTTACCTCTGTCCAGAAGGGCGTGCCATCAGGCATTTTCAAACCCTTCTCATAATGATAAATATCATTGCCAATCTGCTCCGTGTCAAATTCACTTTCTCCATAATCTGTAAAATGCTTGATATGAACCGGGCCTTTATCTAAGGGCTCTTCTCTTGTGGTTTTAATCTCAAAATTATCATCTAATTCATAATCAGCGAGGAATTTTAGTTTATCTTGTTTATCTTTTATGAATATTTTTGCCTGATTGTCGTCAATGATAATCCCTTTTCTCTGCGGAATACTTTCTGTGATTGTCTCTATAGAGATAGTTTCCTCTCCTTCTCTCTTCTGGAAATAATTGTGTTCTGAATGCAAACCGCCCCATTGGCTATAGGTCAAAATTTTCTTGCCGGTTACCTGGCTATCGGGGTCGGGCTTTTCATACACAGTAGCAATATGATATACACCCTCTTGATTGGTTAAAAGCGATGTAAAATCTCGGGGAATAAAATATCGCTGAGTATCCTTCCCATTATCCGCATTAGGATGCGAGGATAAATCCCTTGATTTCTTTGCTACTTCTAAAACAACTCCTTTTGCTCCCGGGGGAAGACTCCAGCTCAACACTCCCCAGCCGTTTTTGGTCTCCTCAATATCCATCTCCGGTGGAGGAGCAAAATATCTAAATCTATCGTCTCTTTCAATCTCAACCTCACCTAAACTCACCCAATCGCTTGGTGGTTTGCCAGTGGATGAATCTTTATAATAATGGGCGCGGGCAAAGACCTCATACTTACCATCGGGCAGGTCCTTTTTCTTCTCCACATCCCACCAACTGCTTTTACCTGAACGTTCATCCTTAAATTCTACCTCTACTATTTTATGGGGGTCTTTTTGATTGACCGGAGCCCATTTGGTAAATACGGGTTTATTATCACTTTCAGTATCTACAATCATTACCTCAAAGAAACGGGGATAATCAGTAATATCCTCTTTTATCTTGATTGTCTTTGGCTCACCTTTGGCATCAATAAGAGTTTTATAGGTGGTTACTATATTGGGCTCCTCGCCGGGTTCTAACTCTACGGTTAATTCTCCTAAATGACTATCTTTAGTGTCTAACTTTCCTATTGGTTCTTCTACTGGCTCTATTGGATTGCCGTAGTTATCTTTTTTAACAACCTTAACGCGGATAATCTCGCTCTCTTCACTGGGCGCGGCTCCGGCGCGATAGGCAACAAACTTGACATACTGGTCTTCGGTTAAATCTTTGAGTTTGACCTTTATATTTCGGCGATGGCCTTCGTCGGTAGGGATTATCTTTTTCTGGGTATCTTCAAACTCGGGATTATCTGCCTGCCAGAGCTCAATATAATCAGCCCAATTATCAACCTCAAGATAAATATTAAGGTAGCCGGTTTCTGTCTCCCTATCGATATAATCATCGTCCCAGGGGGAAAGGTCTTCTCCGATGATACGGGGAGTGGCTATCTGTTCGCTAAATTCACCTCCAGAATCTTTTCCATCTCCATCCAAAGAAATAAGAAGGTTTTCTATATTCACTTTTTCTACTGTTGGTAGAATAAGCAGAACTTCTTGCTTTGAAAAAGTATCTATTGATGTTAAATCTTCCCCGTCTATGGCTAATTTCGTATCATCTCCCTGCATATCCAGGGGATTATCTTGGGCAGCAACTCCGGCTATAAGCCCGCTAAAGGGAGAGGAAAGATAGAGAATACCTATACCCAAAGGGATAGCCAGAGACAGGGCTTTTCCTATGGGAGACCCTCCAATCTGCTCCCCAAAATGCTTTAAAGATTTGCCTAAATTTTCTCCCAATTGATAAACAGGTTTCTCTTTTTTTCTCTTCTCTCTCTCGGCATAATCCTTTTTCGTCTCTTCTATCTCGCTAAGAATTGCCTCTTCAGATTTACCGGTTGCCAAGGATGTTTCTCTCAGCCAATCTGAAAATTCCTTACTATCAGAACTAATAATAGATTCGCCTTTAGCAATAGCATTGAGTTCATCTTCATATAGATATCGCTCGCCTCGCAAACCACGAAGAACATCCTCCTGGCTATAGCCTCGCTCTACCATCGCCTCAACCCAATCGTCGATTGTCCTTCTGGAGGGCAGGTTGCCAAAAACATCAGCAAATGCCTCTTTTATAAATGAACGAGCATCTTTCTTAAATATCTTGAGCACCTCTTTTACAACCGGGAAGGTAAGCTTGTCAATATCCTCTCTGGCTATTTCTCTTATTACCTCAAAGGGGGTTCCCACAAAATGCGGCTCTCTCTTTATTCCCTTTACGCGGTCATAATAACCCTCATCCTTGAGCGCAAACTCCCTGATTATTTCCTCTACCTCCTCAGGATTTGCCAACAAAGAATTTTTTTCATCCCTTCTTCTCAGCATCTCAAAGAGATTCCCCAGGGCAAGCTGACGTACCTCATCGTCTTCATCATCAAACAAAGAAATTATGTTTTTTATTCTATTATGAGTTATTAAAGAGGGATTTTTTTTGATTGCCGAGAGTTCCTCCTCTAATACCTCGGAAAGATGTCTTTCTATTGTCTCGCGCTGAATCTGGCTTGTAGGTTTTCTAAACATATCTATGCCTTTGCTAAATCTCCCTAGATACCTTGCCATTTCTTTTTCTATATTTCCTATCTCCTCTGTCTGCCACTGATGCTTAATTTTGCTAACCTGTAAAATCTGAGGGGAACCTGAGAGCTCTCTCCTCACCCGTTCTCTGCCTTTCTTGTTTATCTCGCGGGAAATACGCTCAGCAATATTCAGAATAATCTCTTGCTTTTCAGCAGGGTCTTTTGCTTTAGATAGAGCGAGTTTATCGGCATCGGTGAGACCGCTTAAACCTACATTCTTACCGTTATAACCCAGATTCTCTACCTCTTTGGGGTCAATCATAAAATAAACCCTTCCCTCTACTCTTCCTTCTATTTCGGGCATCTCTTTAGTTTTTACCCGAGCGGCAAACTGCTTAAAGATATCCTTGGATGAAATATCTGTTTTGATAACTACCGCTTTGTAATCGCCCTTCTTAGAAGTAGCCAGAAGATTGAGCCCTGTCTCTATCTCCTGGGCGAGAACAATGGTCTTTTCCTGAGGATACTCCTGACACCTTCTTGCCGCATACTCCATCCCTTCTTCCCATTTCTCTCTTCCCTCAATTAAAATTATCTCTGCATCCTGAGAAATACCTTCATCAGATTTTAATGCTCGTTCATAGCGCTCGAGCATCTGACCCCTCTTATCCGTAATTACAACCTTGTTATGACCCTCACGAAACGCTTTCTTAACAACCTCTCCCAAGCTTGTTGGTAAATCTTTTTCGGCAAAGATAATCTTCGTAGTAGGCCCTGTTTTGAATATCGGTTCTCGGCTAAATTCCAGGATATCAAAACCCATTTCCTTGAGAATGCCATCAATGCTATCTGTAGTCCCGCTGCCCCCGACAAATTTATTTTTTCCTAAGCGACTGATTATTTCCGTAAAACTGATGCGGTAGGGATTACTGCTGGCGACAAAATCCTCCATTGCCTTTTCTCTACCCAATTTCTCTTTTATCCCTAAAAAGATAGACATCTCCCGCTCGCCAAAGATTGTCCCTGGTTCATTTCTCCCGCCTGGGCCGGCAACAGAAAAGGATTTGCCGTCTTCTGATTTATAGTACTGTGCTTTATCTCCGTATTTATAGATGGTCGCCGCACTATCTAAGAGATATTTAAACAAGGAATAACTTAGAGTTCTGAACTCTGGTGATTTATGCAAACTGCGCGCTATTTCCTCAGGAACTTCGCAGAGAAAGGGCTCTTCTCCTTTGGTGCGGATAGCATTGGCGTTTTCCTCTACCTTGGAATATATCTTTTCTCGCAAGGAATACTCCTCACTTAATCTTTCCTGCATCTGGGGAGAAAGCCGCCTTAAAACTCCCTCCCTTGAGCTAACAACCTTGTCTGGATTGGCAAGAACAACCTGCGGCTCGTCAACAATAATCTTGTTAATACCATTGAGGAATTCTCCATTGGGCAGGTTATACTTCATAGCCAAGCCAAAGTCCTTAAAGGTAGAATCGGTCATTAGATAAACCTTGTTTCCTTTAGGAATATCTCTCTGGGCGTCTTTAATTAGGCAAGCCCCGTATTTTTGGGCTACTGATTGCATTGCCGGTTCAGACAGAATCTGGTTAATAATTTCAATGTTAGGAGCAACAATGACTATCTTTGCCGGGGCGATATCTAAAGCAGATTCAACCGCACTGGCATAAGCCGCGGATTTCCCCTTGCTCATAAACACCTTGACAACAAAGGACCGAGAATCCCTGCTCCCCTGCACACTTCTTAGAATATCCCTGGTTAAAGCATAGGTCATTGAAAGCTGGTCATCGGGACGCACCTCAAAATCCTTGCCCATTTTCTCTGCCTTTTGCAAGAAACTCAAAGCAATTCTATCGGTAATCTTATTGCTCTTTAGAATATCTTCGGGGATTTGTCTGCCGCTGTTTTTTAGAGCGATAAGTTCATTTAATTTGTCGCCTATCTCTTTACCAAATTTCTGGTTCTCTTTTATTCTATCGGAATCAAAAGAAAATCTTAGCCCTTGAGGAGTATTTTTTTCTTTAAACAAATTGCTCAGCCGCTGTTTAATTCGGCTGCCTATCCCTGCTTTCGAGGGCAAAGGGGCTGTAGAGAGTAAGAAAGGATTATAATAAGCAGGTATAAATACGAGCGAAGCAAAAGCAGCCTTGTTTGACAAATATTCGGCTTGAGCCTCACTAAAGCCAATCTTCTGCAAACCAGATTCAGAAAGGTGTTGAACTCCCGAGAGCGTGCTGGCGATAAAAGCCGCTGAATCAAGAGCGGTAATTCCCTTTTCTAAAGAAACCTTTAGCCCTTTTTCAGTATTAAATCTTATTGCTTTTTCTTCTAATGACTTTATGGCATTAGCCGGGTTTTTTACTGACCTCACTAAATTGCTCAAACTATGCTCTCGGGAAAGAGCATTTAAAAATCCTCCCTCTTTAGCGACTGTATGCGGAACAGAGGAAATACTGATTGTTTGAGGCAGCCAGGTACCCATCTTGGCAAAGTTTGCTGCATCTGTTATGTATGCCTGACGAAGAGATAAACCCTCCTTTTTGCCCGGCCAGGTCAATTCCCCTTCTATTGCTGATTCAATGCCGATATTCAAAGTAGTAAAGGCAGGACCAATAGCTGTAAACCCGGCAATCTTTTTAAAGGAAGGAGAAAGGAGCTTTGCCGCTGTCGCATCTTGAGGCAGACCGGCCCGGATAACCTCTTTACCTACTTTATCTGCGTGAATAAATGGCTTGGCTAATGTGGCTTTGCTTCCGGCTTTAATCTTGGTTAATTTAGCCGCATCTTGGGGAGCATAATAAGTCAAAGGCTTGCTTGCATATCTACTGCTTACACCGGATATCCTTGATGATAGTCTTGCCCCTGTGTTTGTAGCCCCGGCAATCTTCAAGGTAGTGCCTGCGCCTATGCCGGCAAATCTCAATCCACCCTGAAGGGCGGCGCCGGATTTAAAGGAGTGAATGTTCTGTTCTAAAGAAGGAAGCTGACCGTCTAAGGTCCAAGAAATGACATTATCAGCGGCAACAAAGGTAGAACCCCCCAGAAGCATATCCTTAGGAAGTTGCTTTAAACTCTGCTGGGCTCCTTGCTTAATTAATGGCTTAATCCCGCTGCTTAGATATTGGCGAGTGCTAATCTTGCCAGCTTGAAAAGCCTCCTTGGCGGCTAAGACTGCCGCTTCATCTACTCCCTCAATTCCAATAGCATTATCGGCAAGAGCGGCAAGCAGAGCCAGATCAAATACCCCGTCAACAACTGAATAGGTGGGAAAATCAGCATAACCGTAGTGGTTACCTACTCTTTCATCCTTATGCATCTCAGTCCACAAATCCCAATTCATCGGGCTCATTGGCTTCCCTTGAGGATCAACCGGGATTGTCTCGCGGATTGTGCCGTAGCGTAAGGATTGCTCACGCATTCGGTTAAGCGCTTCTTCTTCCAGGGGGTTTAAGTTGTATATTCCTTCCGGACCAGCAATTAGACCATAAAAAGGGATAATACCAGTTTTAGAAACTTCCATATCTGCCCCAGGAATATTTACCGTCTGGAGGTCAGGATTGGGGCTAAATTGATAGTTATTAAGATTATTTTTATCAATAATTAAATCAAACGATTTTATTGGTCCGGCAGTATAAGTAGATTTAGTAAATACCTCTGTAATTGCTGATATCCCGGCGAATATTGCATCAAGATAAGGATTGCCCGAACCGCTATCCTCTCCAAAATCCCCGTATTTTATTTTTTCAATGCCAAATTCCTCAGGGTGCTGAACTATATGGTAAAGTTCGGAAGTGGCATAATAATCGCCAATTCTCTGCTCAGCCGAGGAGGACAATCTTAATTCTCCATTTACACTCTCAAGATAGCCAATCTTCTTTAGATAGTTTATTTTCTCAATCTCTTCTGGAGTAAAATGCTTTCCTCCAACATCAATCCCCAGAAATTCCCCTTCAAGATTATAGATAGAGGTTATCCCTTCTGCAGTAATTTTTATCCCCTTTCCTGGCTTAATCTTCTCTCTCATTGGCTTACTTAGAGGGATAAACTCTCCATCTTTATAGAGGGAATAGCGAATAATCTCTATCTCCCCTTCTCCGGCTTCAATCTGGTAATCCTCCACCTTTCCTTTGCTCTGGATAATCAAGTCTCCATCTTTATAGATAAGCAAACTTCCATCAGAGCCTCGACCAATATCAAATCCCTCCTGGGAGTGATAATCATAGGTTATTAGATTACTGCCGTCGTTGATAGAAACTATCTTACCTTCTTTCCAGCCAATTACCTTGCCCTGGTTATTTAGATAGGTTCCCTCAGTAAATCTTACTTCTCCAGTCTTATTATCGTAGCTCCCTTTTCGAGAAAATATCACCCTCTCGCCATTTTTAAGCGTCTGCACTACATCAAAACTCTCCTCTGATTTTTTACTCATATAATAAGTGGTTTGGATAACCGCCTCAGATAAAGAGCTACCCTCTAAATTGCAAAGCTCCTCAATAACAGTTTGACTTGCTAAGTCAACAGTAACCTTTATTTGGCTCTTTCCATCGTCGCTGAGATAGTAGGATATTATTTTGCTGCCTTCCTCAAAAGTGTCCAATGGACTCTCAATATCATAAGAAGGAATGCTCAAAAACTTCTGCTCGGGAACCTCCCTGGTTTCATCTCCAAAGGGAAGAGAGTCTAACCCCAAGAAGATTCTATCTTCGGGAGTAAGAGAATCCTCGGCTAACTTACGCTGAGTTTCTATCGTCTGGAGAATGTCTTCTTTGCTTTCTTTGGGGGCGGGATGAATTAGAGAAGAAACTCCTCCGGCTAAATAGTCATAAACCCCGCTGGCAGCATCCTTTATTGCTCCACCAATAGCAAAGATTCTATCTAATAAAGAGGGTTCTTTATCTTCTTCTAATGGATTTTCACTAATGGTTTCGTTGCCTAAAGAAGGAATATAGGAAGGGACTTCTTCAGAGGGGAGATAGATAAGTTTACCCGAAGAATCATAGATAGGCTCATTGGCGGCACTCTTCAAAAAAGATGGACTGAGAATCTTTTTAGTAGCGCTTTTGTCAACTAAACCTTGGCGATAGTCAGCCTCAGAATCTGGCTTAGGGAATTCAATGGGGCTAAAATCAACCCCGCTTATTTTATCTGTGTCGCTAACATATATTCCTTTACTTATTTCCTGAGCAGA
>JAGGUG010000049.1 GCA_021158625.1 Candidatus Omnitrophota bacterium
AATCCAACTTCTCAAAATCTACATCCCAGAAATACTGTTTTAAAAATTTAGGTAGTTTTTTCATAAAATATGCCTCGTCTCGCTCGGCATATAATTACAGAGATTTCTCTCCTCAGTGAAATGATTGCGGTAATTCCTGTCTGCAGCAGGCAGGTATTTTTTAAATTGTTGTGCTCAGATGTCTACAATTCTACCAGAAATACCCTGTTTTGTCAAAAAAATCAGAGATTCAGTTTCCCCCGTTAGAAAGCCCCGCCCCTCCGTGGAAAGAATGTTTACCTCGCACCAATGTCTTGGTGCGGGGTTTATTAAGAAAGGGCGGGGTTAAAGCTCCCTTCCCTTCCTTATAGGGGCGGGCTCCTTTAAGAGGCGATAGAGGAGTTGCCTCTAATGATACCTATAATTCCTTATAAGAACAATAGAGAAACTGTTCTTAATAATACCTGATAGACCTGCCCGCCCTCCCGTTTGTCGGGAGCAGGCGGGGAAGTTGCCCCTAAATTCTACCTTTCTAACGGGGTTTACAACACCGTTTTCTATGTTATAATTATAATTAAGATTGTCTCGCTACCGGTCAGCAATCCTATTTTTAGCGATGTAATTGCTGTTTATTTATAAAAATGATTACGGCGATTATAAATAACGATTACGGCGATTAAGGAATGATTACGGTGATATAATAAGGCATAACGATGTCAATTCTACTTTTTATCGCTGTAATCGTATTTTCCATCGCTGTAATTGCTGTTTTTCTATGATTAAAAAATCCTTTTTACTCTCTTTATCCCTAATATGCCTGGGGATTTCGGCGCTGATTGGCCAGGTAGCCCTCATTCGCGAACTAACCTCTACCTTTCAAGGCAATGAACTCTCTCTGGGAATAGCCCTGGGAAGCTGGCTATTGGGGAATGCCTTGGGCAGTTATCTCTCCAAAAGGCTTATTCCTAAGATAAAGGATAAACTGTCTTCCATAATTGTCCTCCAAATCCTTATTTCTCTTTTTCTTTATTCTCAGCTCTTCTTCGCCCGCACGATCAAAACCTTTGCTCACATCCCCTTTTATGAATTGGCTACTCCTTTCTCTATCTTTTCCTTCTCTCTCCTAATCCTCTCTCCGCTTTCTTTCATCTGTGGATTTGCCTTTGTCCTTCTGTGCAAGGTCTACCCTGTTAAATCCGCCGCAGGCGGAGCGGCGAAGCCGCTATTTAACAGGGTGAATGCTTCTCAAAAAGAAACAAGTCAGAAGATTGGCCAGGCCTATATTCTGGAAGCAGTGGGAACAACTATTGGGGGGATTCTCTTCTCTTATTTGCTGATAAAATATCTTCACTCCTTCCAGATTGCCGCTCTATTGGGAATATTAAACCTTGGTTTGGCTTTTCTCCTGAGTCTAAACCACTCAAAAAAAGCCCTTATTTTCCTCTCTTCTTTTCTGCTTCTCGGCAATGTTTTTCTTTTCTTTAAGGGCAGCGATTATTTGCAAAGGACCTCGGCAGAAAAACAATGGCAAGGAAGAGAACTTCTGGAATATAGGGACTCTATCTACGGCAATATTGCCGTTCTTAAAAAAGGCAGAGAGTTCAGCATCTACGGCAGCGGTAAGCTATTTTTTACTACTGCCGATAAAGAGTTCGAAGAAGAATTGGTGCATCTCTCTTTACTCCAACACCCTTTGCCAGAAAGGGTTTTGCTTATCGGAGGGGGAATTTCTCATATTGAAGAACTATTCAAATACCCGCTAAAAAGGGTTGACTATGTGGAATTAGACCCTCTGCTTATCAAAATAAATCAAAGATTGCTTTCTCAGCATCAAAAACAGATACTACAAAATCCAGAGTTAAACATAAATTTCACCGACGGCAGATTCTTTGTGAAAAACTGCCGCCAAAAATACGATGTCATCATCCTTAATCTCCCTGACCCTTCTACCCTCCAACTTAACAGGTTCTATACGCAGGGTTTTTTCAAGGAAATTTCTAAAATCTTAGACAAAAAGGGAATTTTTTCTCTCCATATCAGTTCCTCGGCTGTCTATCTTAATCCCCAGAGTGCAAGGTATAATTCCTCTATTTACCAAACTGTTCGAAGTGTATTTCCTTATACTGTCATCATTCCCGGAGAAGTCCTTTACATCATTGCCTCTCCTGCTAACATCCCTACCTCTGACATAAAAATCCTTACCCAAAGATGGAGAAAAAGAAATCTCAACACTAAATACTTCACTTCCCATCATCTCTATGATAAATTTGACCCCGAGAAAATCGGTTATGTTCTGAAATCACTGGCTAAAGCCAAAACTCAAATCAATCTTGACTTTCACCCTATATCTTTTTACTACAATCTAATTGTCTATAATTCCTTTTTTCATCCCCACCGGGTAGGATTCTGGGAGGCAATTTCGCACTTAGACATAAAGATTATTCTCATTCTTATTTCAATTTTTTATTTGCTCATCCGCTGGAAAAAAATCAATATCTTCTCGGTAAGTAAGCTCTGCATATTCACCACCGGCTTTGCGGGGCTGTGTCTGGAAACAGTAATCCTTCTGAGCTTTCAAATCCTTTACGGCTATATCTACGCAAAGCTGGGCGTGATTATCGCTGCTTTTATGGTTGGAATAGCGGCAGGTGCATGGCTCAGTACGAAATCTTTGACGAGGGCAACTCCCCCCAAAACATTAGCAAAATTGGAATCCTCTATTGCCGTCTATGCCTTAATCCTTCCACTTCTCCTTTTTGTTGCGAGTAAAGGAATATTACTCAGGGGCGGGATTTTCTTTTTGCTGGCGGCGATTATCGGCGGGCTCGTAGGAGCAGAATTTCCTGTAGTTAATCACCTTTTCCTGAGCCAAAAAAAAGAATTGAACTCTCAGATAGAAAAGTCCGTGGGGGCAATCTATGCCGCCGACCTCCTCGGAGGCTTCAGCGGGGCAATCCTTACCTCTGTCTTTCTCATTCCCATTCTGGGAATCTTCTCTACTTGTCTGGTAGTAGCGATGCTCAATCTAATGACCTTCTTGCTGATACGAAGTAAACCCCGTTAGAAAGGTATAATTTTTCTTAATCCTTCTCTAATTTTATCTGTAGCGGGCATAAATTGAGTGCCGATTTTACCTATCTCTCTAACCAAATTTTTTGGTAAAACCAATTC
>JAGGUG010000107.1:0-7500 GCA_021158625.1 Candidatus Omnitrophota bacterium
AACGAACTTACTGATTCCTCCTGGTGAATCCGCTTTATCGCCTCTCCCAATAAATTAGCAATTGATAAAATCTTAATATTTTCTAATCTCTTCTCCGGCGGAATAAGAATGGTGTCACTGACAATAAGTTGCTTTAAGGGAATACTCTTTATTCTCTCTATTGCCGCTCCCGATAAAACAGGGTGGCTGATTGCCGCATAGATGTCTCTCGCTCCCTTTTTCTTCAATATCAAAACTGCTTCCTTTAATGAACCACCTGTGGCTACCATATCATCAACAATAATCACATCCTTATCAGTGACCTCGCCGATTACATTCATCACCTCTGTATCCGTAGCGTTTATTCGCCTTTTATCAACAATGGCTAAGGAAACACCCAGGCGCTTGGCAAATGCCCGGGCCATCTTTATCCCTCCAACATCGGGAGAAACAACCACGCCATCGGAAAGCCCTAATTGTTTCAGATATTCAATAAACACCGGTGCGGCAAAAAGATGGTCAACAGGGATATCGAAAAAGCCTTGAATCTGACCGGCGTGCAAATCCATTGTGAGTAAGCGGTCAGCCCCGGCGACAGTAATTAGATTGGCTACCAGCTTCGCTGTAATCGGAACCCGCGGCTGGTCCTTGCGGTCCTGGCGGGCATAGGCATAATAGGGAAGAACCGCGGTAATCCTCTTTGCCGATGCCCTCTTTAGAGCATCAATCAGAACCAACAGCTCCATCAGGTTTTCATTAGGAGGGGGGGAGACCGATTGGATAACAAAAACATCCAAGCCGCGCACATTCTCATTAATCTTTACCTGTATTTCTCCCTCACTAAAGCGGGAAACCAAGGCATCCTTTAAAGAAACCTTTAAGTAAGCACAAATATCCTCTGCCAATCTGCGATTGGCGTTTCCCGTAAAAATGGCCAACTTATCCATTGCTCTTTCTCCTTTTTAATAGGCGGGCAGGGACCCCTACCACAGTTGCTCCATCAGGAACATCCCTATTTTTAAGCACCACGCTCCCTGCGCCGGTAATTGCAGATTTCCCAATTTTTACGGGAGCAACCAAAATCGTTCCACTCCCAATAAAGGCATTTTCTCCAATAACTGTTCTATTTTTATTCTTGCCATCGTAATTTGCGATAATTGTGCCCGCACCGATATTTACATTCCTGCCAATTAGACAATCGCCGAGATAACTGTGGTGTTTAATTCGGCTGTTGTCTCTGACTTTGCAGCGGACAATCTCCACAAAATTGCCAATGACTACATTATTCCCAATCAAACAATCTCCGCGAATGCGAGCAAAAGGCCCAATCTGACAACCCTTGCTGATTTTAACATTTCCTTCAATAAAAGTAAAGGGGTAAACGACTGAATCTTTACCAATCCTCACACCTTCAGCGATATAAGTAGTTGCCGGGTCAATGATACTAGCTCCTTTTTTAAATATATTCTCTAAAATCCTTGTTTGCATTATCTTCTCGGCACAGGCTAATTCTTTACGGGTATTTATTCCTAAAATCTCCTTCTCAGAAATTGAGAGAGAATCTATCTTCAAACCCTGCTGGGCAAATAAAGAGATGACATCAGTAAGATAATATTCTTTCTTTTTATTATCAGGACTAATTTTAGATAGAGCCTTAAATAAAGGTTTGGTTTTGAATAAATAAACCCCTGAATTTACTTCCTTTATCTTTCTCTCAGTGCAAGAAACATCCCTTTCTTCTTTTATCTCTATAATCTTTTTATCCCGACGGATAATTCTACCATAACCCTGGGGATAAGCGAGATAAGCGCTGAGAAGGGTGCAAGAATTATCCTGTTTATGGGCAGCAATTAGTTTTTTAAAACTATCGGCGGTTATCAAAGGAGCATCGCCGGGAAGAACCAGAATATTATCTTCCTTTCTTAACTTATTCTTCGCCTGGACTAAAGCATTACCTGTCCCTAAAAGCTCTTTTTGCTCAATAAATTCTATTCCTTCAAATAAATCATTGATGGTCTTTTTAACTAATTCGGCTTGATTGCCAATAACTATAACAACCCGCTCTATCCCTGCTTTCTTAACTTCCTTAATAATATAATAGATTAAAGGCTTACCACAAAGTTTGTGCAAAACCTTGGGCAGGGCAGACTTCATTCTTACCCCTTTACCGGCAGCAAGAATTACAGCGGTGATGTTCTGCATATACTTTAACAGGTCCTTCGCTACGCTCAGAATCACCCAGCACTAATTTTCCAGATAAGTTAGCCAGAACAGAAAATTAGTGCTGGGTGGCTGCCCGGCGAGGGCTCGAACCTCGACTCTCAGACCCAAATTCTGATGTGCTACCATTGCACTACCGGGCAGTTTCAGGCTTCAGGTTGCAGGCTTCAGGCTTCAAGTCTTTATTGTAATTGTATTTTCTTGCTTGGAGCTTGTAGCTTGTTTACGCTGCGGGCATACCTTCTCCCTGAGGGCTCGTCTTTTCCTTTTCATAGGCTTCTAAAACTTTATTCTGAATATATTTTCTAAACTCCATTGTGATTGGATGGGCGATATCGCGATGCTCCTCGCGCACATTCTCATCTCCTGCTCTTGGCTCAGGGACAACTTCCAACCTGGCGCCGCATTGGCTGCAATATTTACTACCTATCTCATTACGGAAATTGCATTGAGAGCAAGGAACCCGCACCTTTTTGGAAGGCATTGCCACAAACAGGCCCTTGCTTCCATCAATAACCTTAATATCCCTCACTACAAAACAGTTATCAAAGGTAACGGTAGTAAATGCCTTTAAGCGACTATTCTCTTTTTCTCTCAAAGAAACTCGAACTTCGGTAATTTCCATTTTTACTCCTCTAAGATTGCCTCACTATCGCTCGGCAATCTGATTACGGCGATTAACACCGATTACAGTGATGATTCTATCATTTTTTTATCGCTGTAATCAGCTTTTCATCGCTGTAATCGCACTCCTGCAAATATAGGTTTTGCCAAACTCTCTAAATTTTTTTTCTGCTTCAATCACCCCCCTTCTTTCCTTGCCATTTTTTAAAATTCCAAATACACTAGGACCACTTCCGCTCATAACGGACTTAATACCCAATTTTTCAAACTCTTGCTTTATGTCAGCAACCAAAGGAAATTTTTTGATTACTACTTTCTCTAAATCGTTGTAGGGCTTGGGTTGGTCGCACGAAAACACGCGGTCAATTTTCCCAGCGAGAAAATTGCCGCTCAAGTATCTATCGGCAACTTCTCTATCGCCGATACAAGGAACTGGTGCTCGCCCTCGCTCTCCTTCGCTTCGCTCAGGATCCATGCCCGCTCGGACTGCGAAACGGTTTTCTTTGCGACACAAGCTGAATCTCCTATAAACTTCCTTTGTAGAAACCGCAAAATCCGGAACGACTAAAAGATAATATAAGTCTTGAGGGAAAGAAAAAGGGGAAATCTCATTCCCCTTGCCTTGGCATTTAGCCGTTAAAAAAGGAGAAATAAAAAAAGGAACATCGGCTCCGATTTCGTCCCCTATCTTTAACAACTCCTTCCTGTTTATTTTTAAATTCCAGAGTTTATTTAACCCCAAAATCACACTTGCGGCATTACTACTTCCACCGCCTAAACCAGCGGCAACAGGAATCCTTTTTTCAATGAATATCTCTACGCCCTTTTTAACCGAGAAACCTTTTATCAATAAATCAGCAGCTTGATAACATAGATTGCTTTCATCCAGGGGAACTTTCTTATTGGTGCAAAAAATCCTTATACCTCTCTTCCTCTCTTTTAGAACTAAGGTATCACAAAGGTTGATCTTTTGCATTACTGTTTCAATGTTGTGATAACCGTCTTTTCGCTTACCTAAAACCTTTAGATATAAATTTATTTTGGCGGGAGAGGTTAAAGTTAGCTCGGGCATAAATCTCAAGAAAATATCTAATTTCTAATTGCTCTAATGTCTAATAAAACCCAATGACTAATGACCAAAAAATATTAGACATTTTAGCATTAGACATTGATTAGACATTAGGTTAATTAGGTCAATTAGTCATTATTTATAAGCATTTTTCTCCCTGCTTCAACAATATCCTGAGCAGTCAATCCATATTCCTTCATCAACTCTGCCGGTTCGCCGGATTGACCAAATCTATCCTGAACGCCTATTTTCTTTAGGGGTTTTCTTCCTTCCATCTCGGCAATAACCTCGCTCACCGCCCCTCCTAATCCACCAATAACGCTATGCTCCTCGGCAGTTATAATCCCTTTTGTCTCGCGGGCACAATCAAAGATTGTTCTTTTATCAATGGGTTTAAGCGTAGACATATTCACCACCCGCGTCTCTATTCCTTCTTGCTTTAAAAGCGCGGCTGCATCTAAGGCTTGCTTCACCATAATTCCACAGGCAATAATGCTAATATCTTTACCTTCGCGGATTATATTTGCTTTTCCAATCTTAAAATCCTGTTTTTTCAAATCTTCCACCTTTGGCCGTCCCAAGCGAATATAAACCGGCCCCGGGTGGTTAGCTGCGGCTAAAATCGCCTGTCTTGTCTCAAGGCAATCAGCAGGCACAATCACGCTCATTCCGGGAATTACCCGCATCAGAGCGATATCCTCTAATGCCTGATGGCTCGCCCCATCTGGCCCTACAGAAATCCCGCTGTGAGTGGCTACAATCTTTACATTAAAATCATTATAGCAAATGCTATTCCTTATCTGATCCCAAGCCCGGCCGGTGGCAAAAAGGGCAAATGTAGAAACAAAAACAATCTTTCCGCAACTTGCCAAGCCGGCGGCGGTTGCCATCATATTCTGTTCGGCAACACCCATATTAAAAAACCTTTCCGGAAACTCCTTGGCAAAAAAGGCAGTGCGCGTAGAACTGGATAAATCGGCATCGAGAACTACAATATCCTTGTTTTCGCGGCCCAGCTCCACCAAAGTCTCGCCGTAAACATTGCGTTGGTATTGCTTCATTTTAATTCCTCCAACGCCTTTTCTGTCTCTTCTTTGCTGGGCGCTCGACCATGAAAGTCTACCACATTCTCCATAAAAGAAACCCCTTTGCCTTTTACAGTATGGGCAATTATTATTGTTGGTTTCTCTCTTACTGTCCTAAAAATATCAAATGCATCTAAAATTTCGTGCAGATTATGCCCATCAATCTCCAAGACATTCCAGCCGAATGCCCGCCATTTTTGAGCCAGTGGTTCAATATCCATTACCTTTTTAACTTCTCCATCAATTTGAAATTTATTATAATCAAGAATAGCGCATAGATTATTTAATTTTAAAAAAGCGGCAGACATTGCCGCTTCCCAGATTTCTCCTTCCTGAATCTCGCCGTCACCTAATAGACAATAGACCTTGTAATTTCTTCTGTCCAATCTGCCGGCAAGAGCCATTCCTATTGCTACTGAGAGCCCCTGGCCTAAAGAACCACTGCTTACCTCTACTCCTGGGGTTCGTCTATCCGGGTGGCCCTGTAAAATACTGTTTAATCTCCTCAAATTCCAGAGTTCTTTCTCCGGGAAATAGCCAAGCTTTGATAACAGGGCATAGAGTAAAGGGCAGGCGTGCCCTTTAGAAAAGTGTACGCGGTCTCTCTCTGGCCAATTTAACTCCTGAGGGCGACAATTTAATTTTTTAAAAAATAAAACGGTCATCAAGTCTGTTGCCGAAAGCGAACCACCCGGATGGCCTGAACCGGCACGGGCAAGCATCCGAATAATCAAGCGGCGCACCTCTTTCGCCTTCTCTGCTAACTCTCTTATTTCTCCCTCAGAATAACTCATTTTACCTTTTCTAATTTCTTTTTCACCTTTTTATTTTTAGGGTCAAGCCGCAGAGATTTTCTCCACTCTTCTTTTGCCCTCTTAAGCAAACCTTTTTGAAAATAAACATCTCCTAAATGGTCGCGCACTACGGGGTCGTCGCCCATTAATTCTATTGCTCTATTTATTTCTTTCAAAGCCTTTTCTAACATCTCCTTGGCTTCCTGGCCACTTAACTTCAGAGACTTCTTATAATATACCCAACCTAAACTATCGGCATAAGCCCCTTGCTCGGGCTCAATCTCAATTGCCTTTTTAATCAATCTTTCAGCCTCATCTAAATTTATCCCCTGCTCGGCGAACATATATCCTAAATAATTGTATGCGCTGTGATTATTCGGATTCAGAATAATTGCCTTTTTAAAATTCTCGGCTGCTTTTTCTTCCTCTCCTATTTTATCATAAACAACCCCCAGATAAAAGTAATAAATCCCATTAGAAAGTTCAGCCAGAGCGTTAGACCACCCCCTCGCCGAAGAAATATATTCACTTTCTGATTTGTCCGGGGGTAGCTTTCTAAGAGGGGAAATATCGCTAATAAATTTTAACTCCGATAACTGGACGGCTAATTTAAAATTCTCCAATGCCTGGGGATAGTTTTTTATGTTGAGATAAGCCAGTCCCAGAACAAAATGCAACTCAGCATTCTGGGGGCGAAGTTCTATCGCTTTCTTAAAATTTTCAAGGGCTAAATTAAATTTGCCAGTTCTTAGATAAATAACCCCCAAGTTATAAAAAACAAATGGACTATCTTTGAAGCCCTCTGACTCGAGCTGGATAATCTGTTTGTATTGTTTAATGGCTTGTTTTGAGGCTTTTTGGGAGGTGTATAAAAGGGCAAGTAAAAAGCGGGTATATGCATCTTCAGGCTTGGACTTTAAGGCAAGTTCAAGCTCCTTAATCGCTTTGTTGTATTCCCCTTTCCAGATATAATCAATTCCTAAACGCAGATGGATAGAAGGAGAGGAGGGGTCGTAAGTTAATGCCTGCTTGTACTCCTCTATTGCCCGGGCAAGATCATCTTCATTCTCATAGAGAAGTCCCCATGTGTAATGCGTGTAGGCCTTGCTGATTTCATTTTTGGCAGGAGTAGTAGCACATCCGAGCAGGAGAATAGTAATAAACCCCGTTAGAAGTCCCCCGCGGGCACCCCGACATATCTTCAGTGTTACTTCTAACGGAGTAAGAAATCCGATTTCTTTAATACTCACCGATATCCCTTGGCTGTTATTTCTTCTTTTTATGGCGATTTGCTCTCAACTTCTTCTTTCGCTTATGCTTATTAATCTTTTTTCTCTTTCTTTTTTTCCCGCAAGGCATATTTTCCTTCCTAAAAATATTACTTCTCAAATGTTGTTTTATGCTTCTCAAAAATCACTCTTAAACTCTCGATAAATGCTAACCTTCCCAATAATGCTGGAATATCATCTCGTTCCAAAAATCCTACTGGAATTTCATTCTGCCAGTCCTCCATCTTAACAAGTAATTTTTTATAAAGATAAACTGTTTCTGAACCGCCTACTCCTAAAGCAGTTTCGGCTATACAGTCATTAGCAAGATCAATCCCTAAGGCAATAGCATATCTTCTCGGCAAAAGAGTATAATCAGCCCCTGAGTCTACTACCATATTAGCTGGCAACCAGGTTTTCTTTTTCTTTGCAAAAATTAAAACCTTGGCTTGGCATAGGGC
>JAGGUG010000057.1 GCA_021158625.1 Candidatus Omnitrophota bacterium
GCTGCCAGTTTTCAAAAAGCAGTAGTTGATGTTTTGGTAGAGAAGGCGATTGCTGCTTGCTTATTCAAAAGATGCCAGAATCTAATTTTGGGTGGAGGGGTAAGCGCCAATTCTTATCTTAAAAAGAAGATGAGAAGAAAAGCAAAGGAGAAGGGGATAAAGGTTTTTTATCCCCGCTTGGAATTCTCTACTGATAATGCGGCGATGGTAGCCGGGTTGGCTTATCATCTGCGAAATAAGAAACACTTTGCGGATTTGAGTTTGACGCCCTGTGCGAATCTTCAGTTATAAAATCAGTTTACAGTCTTCAGTGGACAGTCTACAGAAAAATAACCCTTTATTTCTAATTCTTTTCTCTCTTCTGTCGACTGTTTATTCATTGACTAAAAGCCAAAACTTTGTTAAACTATAATACGGAGATTGCACTGGTTATGTAGATTTCAGAGGGATTGTGTAGATTCCAAATCGCTGTAATTTGAGTTTAATCTGTGTGTAATCAGCGAAGCATGAAAATCTCTATCTTGGGCGATGGTGGCTGGGGGACGGCGATTGCTATTCTTTTAGGCAAAGAGAATGAAGTTTCTCTTTGGGGTGCATTTCCTGAATATATTGATTTTTTGAGGAGGGCCCGCGAGAATAAAAAATTTTTACCCGGCGTTAGAATCCCGGAGGAGGTTACTATTCTTTCTGAGCTGGAAAGGGCAGTTGAAAAAGCAGAAATAATTATTCTGGCTATTCCGGCCAAGTTTATGCGTTCAGTAGTAAGACGACTAAAGGATTTTGCTCTTTGCCAGAGGATAGTGGTAAATGTAGCCAAGGGGATTGAAGCGGAGAGTTTGATGTTGATGTCTGAGGTTATCCATCAAGAATTAGGACCAGTGGATAAACTATGCATCCTTTCTGGACCCAGCCATGCCGAAGAAGTAGCGCGCGGCATTCCTACGGCGGTGGTTGCTGCTTCTTTGGATAAAAAAGTGGCGAGCGAGATTCAGCAGAAGTTTAGCCGAGAGAGTTTTCGTGTCTATACTAGTTCGGATATTATCGGTGTCCAATTGGGGGGTAGTTTAAAAAATGTGATTGCTATTGCTGTGGGGATGTGTGATGGTTTGGGTTTGGGAGCAAATACCAAGGCGGCTTTGATTACCCGTGGTTTGGTGGAGATAAGCAGATTAGGAACAAAAATGGGAGGTTCTCTTTCTACCTTTAGTGGACTTTCCGGCATGGGGGATTTAGTGGCTACCTGTTTCAGCGATTATAGCCGTAATAGAAACCTGGGCGAGGAGGTTGCCCAGGGGAAAGCCCTCAAGGAGATTTTATCGCGGACAGAAATGGTTGTTGAAGGGGTAAATACAGTGCAAGCAGTAATAAAATTAGCCGAGAGATATGACATAGAAATGCCCATCAGCAGAGAAGTCTATTCAGTGCTGTTTGAAAATAAAGACCCTCGCCAGGCAGTTAGAGATTTGATGTTGAGGGAGATGAAAGAGGAATAAGATATACTCGCCAATGACGCTTCCCCTTCGGGGAACTTCGGCGCTTGCTTCGCGAGTAAGGAAAGGAAAACAAAAAGCGGAAATCTGCTTTGCAGATTTCCTATCCTCAGCCCGCCTACGCTAAAGCTTTGGCGGGCTTCGGCTCTCGCTTCGCGAGTAAGGAAAGGAGGTGAGAAGAGATGAACAAAGCGGAGTTAGTAGCAGCGATTGCTGCCAAGACAAAGCTCTCCAAGGCGAATGTCGCCAAGGTAATTGACGGGTTTATTGAGGCGGTCAAAAAGGCATTGCGGAAAAGGGATAAGGTGCAGCTTATCGGCCTGGGGAGTTTTTTAGTTCGCTCGAGAAAGGCAAGAAAGGGCAGAAACCCTCAGACTGGTGAAGAGATTAAGATTAAGGCAAAGAGGGTGCCTGCATTTGTTGCCGGGGCAGCGTTAAAGAAAGCAGTGAAGTAAACCCGTTAGGAAGGGTGGGGGTTTTTACTCCCCCGCCCTTTCTTAACAAATATCTTCTCCCCGCGTCAGGAGGCAGGATCGAATTTTGCTTCGCAAAATTCGGAGCGTGGCGCAGTTTGGCTTAGCGCACCTGAATGGGGTTCAGGGGGTCAGCGGTTCGAATCCGCTCGCTCCGACCAAAAATTTACGAAGTAAATTTTTGATCCTGAGGAGTCCCGACAGAAGTCGGGACGACGAAGGACCTTTAAGATAATGATATGGATATAAAGGAAATAAAACAAAAAGTCCTTCTGATTTCAGAGTGCTATGGGGCTGAAGAGCAATGAAAGAAAAGCCCTTTATCTTAGAGGATTTAGTGAAAGATTTGAGAATTTTCTTCCAAAACCAAGAAGAGGTTCTATTTTGTTATCTGTTTGGTTCCTTTGCCTATAGAAATTTTGCTTCAGAGAGCGATATTGATGTTGCGGTTTATTTGGATAGAAAGAAATGCCGGGATTTATTTAAAAAACGGTTAAGTTTGATAGCCGATCTTTCCAGAGATTTAAAAAAAGAAACAGATGTAGTAATCTTAAATGATATAAGTTCTGTATTTTTTGAATATGTTATTTTAAAAGAAGGAAAGTTAATCTTTGAGAGAGATAAAGAAAAAAGGATTGAGTTTGAGATGAAGGTTTTAAATCAGTACTTTGATTTTAAGCCGATAATGGAGAGATACAATCAGCGGATGCTATCCCAAAAAGGTGATTTATGAGTAATCTAACCCGCCAAAAGATTTTTGAAAAAATAGAGAATTTTGATGAATACTTAAATTATTTAAAGCAACTTCAAATAGAAGCAAAGGACAAGAAGACATTTCTTTCTGATTTCCATCTGTTTGGAAATACAGAAAGGTATCTTCATCTCTGTATTCAGGTAATTATTGACATTTTGCATCTCATTATTATTGATTTAGAGCTAAAAAAGCCAGAAAGCAATTATGATGCGATTTCCATTATTTTTGGTAGGAGAATAATTTCAGAGGAGTTAGCCGATAAACTTACGGCAATGATAGGACTGAGAAATATTTTAGTTCATGAATATGGGAAAATTGATAGAGAAAGAATCTATGAGGTTTTAAAGAGCCAAATAGGAGATTTAGAAGAATTCAAGAAACAGATAATAGAATTTCTGGGCAAGAATTAAAATGAAAACTTTAAACATCGGTTTAATTGGTTTTGGCACAATTGGTTCAGGGGTAGTAAAGGTTCTGGAAGAGAAAAAAAATGAGCTTCAGCAAAAGACCAATTGTGAGTTTAGAATTAGAGCAATTGCTGATAAGGATATCAGCTCTCCTCGATGTGTCCGAGTAAGCAAGGATGTTTTAACCAAAGATGTCCACAAGATTTTAGACGATCCTGAAATTGATGTAGTTATTGAACTTATTGGGGGAATTCATCCGGCAAAGGAATTTATTATCAACGCGTTAAAAAATAAAAAGGATGTGATTACCGCTAACAAGGCGTTATTAGCCGAACATGGGGAAGAATTATTCAAGATTGCCGCCGAGAACGAAAGAGAGATTTTGTTTGAGGCGAGTGTTTGTGGCGGTATTCCTGTAATTAAGACTTTAAGGCAAAATCTCTTCGCTGACAAAATAGAGTCTCTTTCAGGAATTGTAAACGGGACTAGCAATTATATTTTATCCAAAATGGAAGAAAATGATTGGGAGTTTGAGGAGGCTCTTGCTCAGGCAAAAAGAGAGGGAATTGCCGAGGCAGATGCTAGTTTAGATACGCAGGGGCTTGATTCTCGACACAAGATTGTTATTCTTGCGCGCCTTATCTTTAACGCCAATATAAAATTGGAGGACATTTTCTACCAAGGGATTGAAAACATTAAATTAGAAGACTTAAGATACGCGCGGGAGTTTGGCTATACAATAAAACTTTTGGCGATTGCTAAAAGCTTCAAAGAAGGGACTGGCGGAGTTTATGTTTATCCTGCGCTTATTTCCGAGAAGCACCTGTTATCAAAAGTAAAGGGGGCTTTTAATGCTCTTTCTTTAAGAGGAGATGTGGTAGGGGAGTTATTTTTTTACGGTAAAGGAGCAGGGATGCTGCCCACTGCCAGTGCAGTAATCTCGGATTTGGCGCAAATACCCACGCCACACGCTTCACGCCATACCCTAATACCCTTGCGGGCACAAGCGGGCACAGGCACGCCACACACTCAAAAAACCAAATTAAAAATTAAGAAGATAGATGAACTGGAAAAAAGTTATTATATCCGCTTTTTAGCAGTTGACCAACCGGGGGTACTGGCAGCGATTGCCAAGATTTTAGGGGAGCAAGGGGTGAGCATTGCCAGTGTAGTCCAAAAAGAACGCAAAGAAAAAGAAATAGTGCCTATTGTGATGATGACCCATTACGCAAAAGAGAAAAGTGTGCAGAAGGCGCTTGCAGAGATAGATAAATTGCCGATAGTCAAAGAGAGATTGGTGGTGAGGATAGAAGAGTAAGAGCTGCAAGCCACAAGCTGCAGGTTACAAGCTAAAGAAAGGAAAAACCTGAAACCTGAAGCTTGCAGCCTGTAGCCTAAATATGCCCTCTGGAGTAATCAACCATTACAAAGACTTTCTCCCGGTTAACGAAAAGACGCCGATAATAACCTTAGACGAAGGGGATACACCCTTAATTCCCGCTCCTTATTTAAGTAGATTTATTGGAATAGATGTTTTTCTTAAATATGAGGGATTAAATCCCACTGGTTCTTTCAAAGATAGAGGAATGACTCTAGCTGTCTCCAAGGCGGTTGAGGATGGTTATAAGGCAGTAATCTGCGCCTCGACCGGAAATACCTCGGCTTCAGCCGCCGCCTACGCCGTGCGGGCAAAGATTAAATCTGTGGTAGTTATTCCCGAAGGGGCAATTGCCCTGGGTAAGTTGGCTCAAGCGCTAATTCATAATGCTCAGGTTATTGCCATCAAAGGGAATTTTGATGCCGCTCTAAATATCGTTAAAGAGATTACCAAGAAGTATCCCCTTGCTCTGGTAAATTCTTTAAACCCTTATCGTATCGAAGGGCAAAAAACGGCTGCCTTTGAAATCTGCGATGCATTAGGAAGGGCTCCCACTTATCAGGCAATCCCAGTAGGTAATGCCGGCAATATTACTGCCTATTGGAAGGGGTATAAGGAGTATAAAGCAAAAGGGAAGATTAAGGATTTACCCCGGATGCTTGGTTTTCAGGCCGAGGGAGCAGCGCCAATTGTGAAAGGTTATCCAGTGAAAGACCCCAAGACAATTGCTACGGCAATCAGGATTGGCAATCCGGCAAGCTGGAAAGGAGCAGAGCAGGCAAGAGATGAATCCAGGGGTTTGATTGAGAGTGTGAGCGATGAGCAAATTCTGGCGGCTTATAAATTACTGGCTGAGAAAGAAGGGGTATTTGTTGAGCCAGCTTCCGCCGCTTCTGTAGCCGGAGTAATTAACCTTTCAAAGAGAGGGTATTTTAAGCGCAAAGCGCAAAGCGCCCCGAAGGGCAAGCTTACGGGGCAGGCAAAGCGCAAAGCGCAGATTGTTTGCATATTGACTGGACACGGCTTGAAAGACCCGGATAGAGCAATTCAGAGTATTGAGAAACCTAAGGTAGTAAAAGCAAATGTGGAAGCGGTGTTAAAAGAAATTAAATTTTCGTAAATTATACAAGTCACATGTTCCAGGAAGGTTGCGTTACAGGGTTTCGGTTGCGGTTATGTATCGTCTATCGTAGGTCGTCATCGTTTATCGCCTGCCTGCCGCAGGCAGGGACGCAACCCAAAGACGCAGCCGATACTTAACCGAAACCCAAACCGATAGACGAAAACGGAGTATTATGAAGTACATTGTTATAGTTCCTGATGGAATGGCTGATTATCCCTGTGAGGGGCTATTCGGGAAGACCCCTTTGGATGTAGCCAAGACTCCTAATATGAATGCACTTTGCCAGGAGGGAGAAACAGGATTGGTGCGCACAATTCCCCGCAATATGGAACCAGCCAGCGATGTTGCCAATCTCTCTATCTTTGGCTATGACCCACAGAGATATTATACCGGTAGAGGCCCGTTAGAAGCAGCCAACCTGGGAGTGAAATTAGACGAGGATGAGGTTGCCTTTAGGTGCAATCTAATTACTGCGAGCAAAGATGATGATAGATTAATTGATTACAGCGCCGGTCATATCTCCACTGCGGAAGCCAAGGTTTTGATTTCAAGATTGAACGAGAAATTGGCAAACGAGTTTATCAGATTTTACCCCGGGGTGAGCTATCGCCATTTGCTGATTATCAAAGGGAAGAAAAGGGTCTTAGCTCTAAAAACCGTTCCTCCGCATAATATTATTAACGAACACCTCTCGGAGAATCTTCCTAGCGGCGAGGGGGCAGAGTTGCTGAGGGACCTAATCGAGAAATCCTATTCTATTCTCAACCAGGAAGAAGTTAATGCAGTGCGTATTGACTTAGGGGAAAATCCCGCTAATATGATCTGGCTCTGGGGGCAAGGAGAAAGGTTAGAACTCCCTTCCTTTGAAGAGAGATTTGGCATCAGAGGAGCAGTAATCTCCGCGGTAGATTTAATCAAAGGGATTGGCAAGACAATCGGTTTAGAGGTGATTGAGGTAGAAGGAGCAACCGGTTACTATGATACTAATTATGCCGGTAAAGGAGAGAAAGCGATTGCTTATCTCGAGGATAGAGATTTTGTTTATGTGCATATTGAGGCTCCGGATGAAGCGGGGCACAACGGCGACTTAAAAGAGAAGATAAAAGCGATTGAGGAGATTGACCATTTTATCATAGGAAGAGCGAGGGAGTATCTCAAGGTTAATCCTGGCCGGGTTTTAGTTCTCCCCGACCATTTTACGCCTGTAGAGTTGCGCCGGCATTGTGCAGATATGGTGCCTTTTCTTATCAGCGGAGAGGGAATTAGTCCAGATGAAATAGAACACTTTAGCGAAGCCACTGCCCGCAAGAGCAAACTGCGAATTAAACAAGGCTGGAAGTTGATGGAATACTTCCTAAGGTAAACCATAGAAGAAAATTACAAATTCCAAATCACAAATCCCAAACAAATCACAATTGATCCTGTTAAATACCACTTCGTGGCAATTTCGCCTCTGGCGGAATTATTTAACAGGGTGAACCAAAATCTCAATAACCGAAACAAAAAATACAGGAATGGAGGAGATTTTGCTAATTGTTTTGGTCATTTGGTCATTGGGTATTGGAATTTGTTTGTAATTTGGTGCTTGTGATTTGGGATTTCTGACGACGAGTGAGCGAGGAGGGTGTGCTTATTGTCCAAAAATACGGTGGGAGTTCCCTAAAGACCCCTCAGAGAATCAAAGCCGTTGCCAAAAGGATTGTTGCTCTTAAGAAGGGCAATTCTTTAGTGGTAGTAGTTTCTGCTTTAGGAGA